>JBOGFL010000579.1:0-2516 GCA_050743285.1 Acidimicrobiia bacterium | reverse complement strand
CGTCCATCCCGACTCGCTCGAAGAGACGATCGAACGCATCGGCGCGCTCTCCGAACCGGGTATGGCATCCGAACCCTCCGCGGCAACGCTGCTGCGCGCCGACGGCACGCGCATCGCGGCCGAATCGATAAGCGTGCGCATCGAATGGGAAGGGCAACCCGCCTTCCAGGTGATCCTGCGCGACATGACAGAACGGCGCCGCGCCGAGGCGGCGGTTCGCTTCGAAGCCAGCCTCATCGCGCACGTGTCCGATGCGGTCATCGCCACCGACCTCAAGGGCCTCATCCGCAGCTGGAACCGATCGGCCGAATCGCTTTACGGCCGGCGCGCCGGCGACGTGCTCGGACGGCCGGTCGCGGACCTGTTGGGTGCTGACGCGGTCGCGGCGGACGGGACGCCACGTGCCGGTGAGATCGAGCACGAGGCGGCGGACGGCACGCGCACCATGCTCGTCTCGGTGGCGCCGGTACGCGACGAGCTGGGCGACCCGACCGGCACCGTCGCGGTGTGCACCGACCTCACCGAACGGCTGGGCCGACTTGCGGCGGAAGCGCGCTACCGCGCCGCAGTCGCCGCGCTCGACGAAGGGGTACTGGTCGTCGACCGCGACGGTGGCATCGTTTCGGCGAACGCCTCGGCACGGGCGATGCTCGGTGCCTGGCTCGTCGAGGGTGTGCACAGCAACGAGCTGATCGACCGCTGGCCGCTCGTCGCCAAGGACGGCACGCCGCTCGCGACGCTCGACCACCCCCTGGCGGTCGGTTTGCGCAGCGGGCGGGCGTCGAGCCGGGTGGTTGTCGGCATCCGCGAAGGCGACACCACGCGTTGGCTGTCGATCAGCGTGCGACCGCTTACCGAGGACGAGGCCGAGCAGGCCGGCGCGCTCGTGTGCTCGTTGTCGGAGATCACGGAGCACAAGCGCATCGAGGATCAGATCGCGTTCCAGGCGACGCACGATCCGCTCACGCGTCTTCCCAACCGAGACCTCGTGCTCGACGCGCTCGACGCGGAGCTGCTGCGCGCCGAGCACGACCGGTCGTGCACCGCGTTGCTCATGCTCGATCTCGATCGCTTCAAGACTGTCAACGACACGTTCGGCCACGTGGTGGGCGACGAGGTGCTCCAGGTGATTGCGAAGCGCATTCGCACCGCGGCGCGTGATGTCGACCACCTCGGACGACTGGCTGGCGACGAGTTCGTCATCGTGTGCCCGGGCCTGGCCGCTCCCGAAGACTCCCGTGCGGTGGCCGAGGCGGTGGCCGCCGAGATCCGTCATCCGGTGCGGCTGGCATCGGGGCAGACGCTCGTCGTTACCGCCAGCATCGGCATCGCCTGCAGCCACGGTCCGCGGTCGGCGCCCGAGCAGATCCTCGCCCACGCCGACCTTGCGATGTACCGGGCGAAGGAACTGGGGCGGTCGCGCGTCGAGCTCTTCGACGACGCGCTTCGCTCGACCGTCGCGCGGCAGCTCCACGTGCACGAGCGGCTCCGGAACGCGCTCGAGGCCGACGAGATCACCGTCCACTACCAGCCGGTGGCGCGTGCCGCGACCGGCGACATCGTGGGCGTCGAGGTCCTCGCCCGTTGGAACGACCCCGACCTCGGGCCCATCGACCCGGTCGAGTTCATCCCGGTGGCGGAAGACAACGGGCTGATGGTCGTGCTCGGGGCACAGATCCTGCGGTCGGCGTTGCGCCAAGTGGTGCGGTGGCAGAAGGAAGTGCGGTGCCCAGCCGACTTCATGCTGAGCGTGAACCTGTCGCCCCGCCAGCTCGGGGATTCCGGTTTCGTGGGGACGGTGTCGGAGATCCTCGACGAGACCGGTTTCGATCCCCGCCAGCTGTGGTTCGAGATCACCGAATCGGTGCTGATCGAAGAGGCCAGCCGGGTGTCGCGAGCGCTGTCGGAGCTTCGCGGTCTCGGCATCCACTTCGCGATCGACGACTTCGGGACGGGCTACTCGTCACTTGCGTTGTTGAAGCGGCTCCCGCTCGAGGCGCTGAAGATCGACCGCTCGTTCGTCACCGGACTCGTGGCCGATCCCGAATCGGAAGCCATCGTCGCCGCCATCATCCGCCTGTCCCAGTCGCTCCACCTGCGCACGATCGCCGAAGGCGTCGAGAGCCCGGATCAACTGGCGCGGCTCAGTGAGCTCGGTTGCGAGCTCGTGCAGGGCTACCTGTTCGGAGAGCCGGTGCCACCCGAAGCGATCGCGTTCAAGGCCCGTCAAGGTCTCAGCGTCGTACCGGGCGGATAATTCTCCCGGCCCGACGCCAAAATCCCGAGCCGGGTTACGGGCGGGCGCCGAGCAACGACAGTGCCAGCGGGTAATGCGTCTCGGATATTTCGCGGAGCTCGGCGTCGGGACGAGCCTCGAGCGGGTAGGGGAGCACCAGCACCTTGAGGTCGGGATGCCCGAGGAAGCGCGCCATGTTGCGGGCGTGGGTCTCGAACTCCGAAGTGACCACGACGATCACCGGCCTGTCGTGGTGCTCGACCGCGACCGAGTCCTGCAC
>JBOGFL010000578.1:0-4782 GCA_050743285.1 Acidimicrobiia bacterium | reverse complement strand
GTGTCGTCGAGCGCGTTCCGCTTGTCGGGCCGGTCGATCGTCAGCCGCAGCACGCCCGCATCGTCGAAGCGCACCTGCAGCCCGGGTACGGGGTGGTAGGCCACTAGCGCTCGCCGAACCCGGCGATGATGCCTTCGAGCGCGCCGGCCAGGTCGGTGGCGCCGCCGGGCGGGTCGGGGAGGCGGACGGGCCCGTGCTCGCGGCTCGGCAGCAGCACCGTCGCGTGGCCCGGCGTCGTGATCTCGCCGCGCTGGTTCTCGCCCCAGATGTCGAGGTCGACGGCGGGTCGGTTGCCGTCGGCCAGGTAGCTGCGGGTGACCCGGCCGCGCATCCAGTGCGTGTCGCCGACGTAGTTGAAGGTGCGGAACTCGCAGTCGAGCTTCCACAGCCACGCGTCGTCGCCCATCCAGTCCGTGCACAGATGGATGAGCCACGTCTCCCGCATACGCCCGTAGTCGAACGTCGTCGGGTTCCCCGACTTGCGGGCGAACTCCGGATCCCAGTGCACCCGCTGCATCACGTCCCAGGTGCCCAGGTCGTCGCGGTGGTAGAACCGCGGTATGCGCTGGCGGTTGCGGTAGGCGAGCCGCAACGGCTGTACGCCGTACAGGCCGGTGCCCATGCCGACGTGCCAGCAGATCATGTCGGTGACGGTCAGAGGTCCCTTGACCAGCGTGCCGACCTCGTCACCGACTGCGGTGTCTTCCCAGTAACGCGGCTCGGCGCCCCGCGGCGCCTCGTTCGCGTACTGCGCGTCGATTTCGGCAAGTTGCTTCTCGGTGTACGGGTCGGCGATGACTGCCTTCGTGTCGCGGCTGCGGTCGCGAGCCTTCTCGCGCTCGACCCGCACCATGCACCGGAACTGGGCCGAGAGGAGTGAGCGGGCGTCGTCGGCGAAGACCTGCGCCGTCCACTCGTGTACGGCCCGCTCGGCGAAGTCGCTGCGCTTGTCGAGGACAGCGACCAGCGCGTTCCGGCGCGTGATCCGGTGGCGCGGACGGAGCGGCGTCCACCACTCGCGTGCGCTGCCGGCGTAGAACGCGTGCACGCCCCGCAGCGGGTCGCCTTTCATGAGCTCGCGCCGGTCGGCGGGTACCTCGGTCACCTCGTCCTCGCCGATGAGCGTGTCGCCGCCGACCATTGCCGGCGACGCGATCGGCCCGTTCCACACGGTCGTAACCGCGTACGCCGGGTCGCACCAGAGCGGGTTGTCGTCGCCGTACGAATACGCGACATTGCGGAAGGCGTCCACGTCGGGGAACTGGTAGTGCGGCGGCTGCGGATGCGGTTCGGGAATACCGATGCGGGCCTGCAGGCGCGCCAGTGCCTCGTCGTTGATCCGCGACTCGGTCTTCGTGCCCTCAGGCATCGACTGCCTGGGTTTCGGACGAGTCATCGACGTAGAACTGCGCGAACCACTTGCGGAACTCGATGATGGGCCCGTCGGTGTCGGCCAGCGCCGGGATCGGTCGGTAGACCTTGTTCTCCCATATCGGGATGTCCTGGCCCAGCTGGCGGTTCACCTCTTTCACGAACGCGTCGGCGATGCGCTGCGTGCGCTCGTCGGCCTCGGGGTTTCGCAAGGTGAAGTTGAAGCGCAGGTGAACGGTTTCGTCGTCGATCGGCGTCGAGCATCCGATGAGCGCAGCGTCGATGAGACCCTGGTAGCGCGTGACCGCGAACCCGGCACCAGTCTTGTAGACGTCGATGCGAGCGTCGATTGGTCCGCGCGACGTCGGGAACTTCTGCTTCGACAGCATCACCTGGTGCACACCGTCGAGCCGGTACTCGTCGATCTCGCCCGTCTGCGGGTGTCCGTGCACCGCCTGGAAATGTGCAGGATCGACCGCGTTCTCGGCCATCTCCTGGATTGCGCTCTTGACCACGTAATCCGACGAACGGAACTCCCCGTACTCGGGATCGGAGCATTCCGCGACCTCGGGCACGTCATGGGTCGGCGGCGCGTCGTGCGGATGGTACCAGGCCATGAGCAGACGATTGCGTTCGACGAGTGGGTACGTGCGGAGTCGGGCCTTTCGGTTCACGCGCTTGCTGTAGGGGATCTCGGTGCAGCGGCCGTCCGCGTTCCACAGCCAGCCGTGGAACGGACAGCGCAGGCACTCACCCTCGACGGTGCCGCCGACACCGAGGTGCGCACCGAGGTGCGCGCAATAGGCGTCCTGCAGATGCGCGGTGCCGACCTCGTCGCGCCACAGCACGAGATCGCGGTCGAAGTAGTGGACGGAGCGGACGTCGCCGGCTGCCAGCCCGGAGGCCAGTGACACGCAGAACCAGCCGAACGGCATCGGGAACGGGAAGCGGTGGGCCACGGCCTCGGCCTCCTGAAGTGGGCAGCCGGCGGCTTCGAATCCGAAGCCAGCTTTGCAATGTCGAAGACGGAGGCTAGAGTCGGCGGCCAGCCCCGTCAAGTGACCGACGAACCCGTCGAGTGACCGGGGGAGAGGAGACGGAGGGGACCGTGGTCGGCGACGGCAGCGAGCGCCGGACGGCCCGGCGGGCGGTAGTGGGCGATCTCGCCCGGGCGGTGCGGGAGCTCGCCGACGCCACCGCCGAGACCGGCGTCCCCGACGACGCGATCACCGCCGCGGCCGCCGAGACGCAGGAGCTGGCGGCACGGCTGCGGGCCGAGCGACACCGTGGGCCGTACTCGGGATTGCACGGTCCCGCCGTCGACCACTCGACGCCGGGCGGTTCGCTGCCACTGAGCCCGGTGTTCGGCGACTGCAACCCGTCCGCGCCCGATGTCGATCTCTGGTTCGAGAACGGCGGGGTCCGGGGCACCGCCCGCCTGACCCGCCGTCATGTCGGCCCACCCGGCGCGGCCCATGGCGGAGTCGGTGCGCTCATCGCCGACCAGCTCGTGGCGTCGACACCCATGGTCCTTGGGATCGTCTGCGTCACCGAGTCGCTCACGGTTCGCTACCGGCGACCGATCCCGCTCGAGGTCGAGCTCACACTCGGGGCCGGGTGCGAGCGCGTCAGCGAAGAGCGCGTGCGGGCGTGGTGCTCGATCACCGCCGGCGACGCCGTCTGCATCGAGGGCAACGCCGAGATGGTTGTCGCGCCCCACATCACCGCACCCGCGCCTCCGCATGCGGGCCGCACCTGATGGCGCGACCGGCGTTGGCGGCGGCTCGCACCGTTGCGATCCTCGATTTCCTCGCCGCACACCCAACCGAGTCGTACACGCTTTCAGAGCTGTCGCGCCGCCTCGGGATCAACGGCGCGTCGGCGCACGCAGTTCTCACCGAGTTGACCGACGCCGGCTATCTCGCGCGTCACCCGCAGCACAAGACGTTCCGGCTCGGACCGGTGGTGATCGCGCTCGGGCACGCTGCGCTCGAATCGCACCGCGCCATCGACGTGGCCCGCGATGAGATGAAGCGCCTCGCCACCGAGCTCGACGTCGAGTGCGAGGCGAGCGCGGCGGTGGCCGAGGAGACGGTGGTGCTGGCCCGCGCCGGACCCCGCCTGCCCGGTTGGTCAGGACCGGCGGTGGGGCAGCGACTGCCGCTGGTGGCACCGGTCGGTGCGGTGTTCATGGCCTGGGCACCGCCCGACGCGGTGAACGCCTGGCTGGCGCGTCGCTCGGGCGCCAACGAGCGCGCCCGGGCCCGGTTCCGCCACTACCTCGACGTCGTGTGCGGGCGCGGGTACTCGGTGACCCTGCGGGTCGCGGCCGAGAGGCCAATAGGCCGGGCGCTCGCTCGTCTCGCCGACGAGCCCGGCGCCGGGATTGCACGCGAGGCACTGGCCGCGCTCGTCGGAGAGCTCGGGCACGACGACTACCAGCTCGTCGATGCCGACTCCGCCGGGAGCTACGCGGTCACGTCGATCGCGGCGCCGGTCTTCGGGCCCAACCGCGAGGTCGCGCTGGCACTGGCGTTGCTCGGATTCCGCGGCCCGCTCTCAGGCGCCGAGATCCGCGAGTACGGCGAGCGTGTCCGCGACCGCGCCCTGCTCGTGACGAGGCAGACGCACGGCCGTCCCGACGCTGCGCTCGCCGGAGCCATCGCACAGGGAGGATGACATGCAGTCCACAACAACCTTCGATCCTTCGTTCCATCTCGGCCGCCTGACCCGTTCCGAGCTGGCCGCGCTCGGCCGTGAGGACATGCTCTTCGGGCACCTGTTGACGCGCGCCGGACTGACTCAGGTGCACCTGCGCCTCGGTTCCGAGGAGCGGGAGCAGATCGCGATCCTCGAGTGGATGGGTGCCAGCCCGGTCTACACGCGCCGCCTACGGGAGGCGCTCGGGATCACCGGTGACGACATCGCCGCCATTTTCAAGTGCCTCCAGCTCGACGTCGGCTTCGCGCACCAGTACATGGACGTCGCCTACCAAGTCGACGACGAGCGCAACGGTCAGTTCTGGCTCAACTCCTGCGGGGCACTGCTCGACGTCGAACCGACCGGGGAGGAGTTCGTGTTGTCGATGTGCCACCACATCGAGGACCCGACCTTCGACGCCACCGCCGTCGCCACCAACCCGCGCGCCCGCATCCGTCCGATTCACCGCCCGCCTCGCACTCCCGCCGACCGCGAGCCTCACTGTCACTGGACGACAAAGATCGATCCCGCGCTCGATCCCGTCACCGAGATCCCGCTCACCGACATCGTGCGCGGATCGCGTTTGGCAGCGTTCGAGGCACCCGCGCTCACCGCGGCGGACAGCGGCGCCGGCGGACGGGCCGACTACGCCGGTGACTTCGAGCCCGCCTTCCGGCTCGAGGATCTGGCTGCGCCGGCGCTGGTCGACGC
>JBOGFL010000577.1:0-5906 GCA_050743285.1 Acidimicrobiia bacterium | reverse complement strand
CTCCTGCACCGACCCGGCCAGGAAGAACAGCATCCCGGTGATGAGCCCGTGGGCGACCATCCCGAACACGGCGGCGTTGATCCCGAGCGGCGTCAGCGTGGCGATGCCGAGCATCACGAAGCCCATGTGCGCGACCGACGAGAACGCGATCAGGCGTTTCATGTCCCGCTGCGCCAGGCAACAGAGCGCGCCGTAGATGATGCCGATGACCGCGAGCAGGCCGATCCAGGGCGCCCAGGTCTCGGCCGCGTCCGGGAGGATCGGCAGCGCGATGCGGATGAACCCGTAGGTCCCGAGCTTCAGCAGGATGGCGGCCAAAAGGACCGAGCCGACCGTCGGCGCCTCGGTGTGCGCGTCGGGGAGCCACGTGTGGAACGGGAACATCGGCACCTTGATCGCGAAGCCGAGGAACAGCCCCGCAAAGATCAGGTTCTGCGTCGTGCGGGCGAGGTCACCGCCGCCGATCTGAGCCAGCTCCGGCATGCTGAACGTGTCGAGCTGCCAGAACAGGGCCAGGAACGACAGCAGCATCAGCGCCGAGCCGAACAAGGTAAAGAGGAAGAACTTGATCGACGCGTACTCGCGCCGGGGTCCGCCCCAGATACCGATCATGAAGAACATCGGCAAGAGAACGAGCTCGAAGAACACGAAGAAGAGGATGAGGTCCTGGGCCACGAAGGTGCCGTTCATCCCCACTTCGAGCAAGAGGATCAGGGCCAGGAATCCCTTCGGATTGTGCGGCTCGGGGAAGTGGTTCCACGAGTAGATGACGCACAGCAACGAGATCCCGATTGAGAGCATCAGCAACGGGAGGCTGATGCCGTCGAGCCCGAGCTGGTAGCGGGCCTTGATCACGTCGATCCACCGCTCGTTGACGACGAACTGAAGACCGTTGTCGTCGTAATCGAAGCGGGCGACGATCAGCACCCCCACGACGGCGGTCGCGAGCGTCGCCCCCAGCGCGACGACTTTGATGAACCGCTCCTCGGTGCGGGGCACGAACAGGATGATCGCCATCCCGAGGAACGGGATGAACGTCGCCAGGGTCAGTGCCCAGTCGTCGAACGTGTCCATCGAGCCGGTGTCCTCCGATTAGCTGAACAGGAACAGGGCGAGGCTGAGCAGCCCCACCGCCGCGAACAGAACCAGCGCGTAACGCTGCACCCGGCCCGACTGCACGTAGCGCAGCAGGTTGCCGGTCTCGCCCGTCGTGTCGGCGATTCCGTTGATGGCGCCGTCCACGACTCGCTGGTCGACGAAGTCGTAGGCGCCGCGCGCGGCGTCGCGTGCGCCCGCGCCGACCGCGTTGACGGTGCCGTCGACGACCTTCTGGTCGATCCAGTACGACGCGCGCGCGACCGGCTGCTTGATGGCCCCGACCACGATGCTGGTGTAGAGGTGGTCGAGGTAGTACTTGTTCTCGAGGAACACGTAGCCCGCATTCGCGGCGCGATTGCGCGACGTGAGCCCGTGAAGCGCCGTGAGCCGCTTGGTGTAGTACGCGAGTGTCAGCAGGAATCCGAGAAGCGCGACGGCCACCGAGATGATCGCGGTGAGGTTGTGGAACTCGGGAGTCGTGATGTCGGCGATCGGGAAGTACGTGGACACTGGTTCGAGGTATTCCTTGAAGTGTTCGAGGTTGAACGGGTCGGCGGCCGCGTTGGCGAAGCCGGTGATCACGGCGAAGACGGCCAGCACGATCAGCGGGACCGTGAGGACGCGCCCGGACTCGTGGGGGTGGCCGTGCCCCCGGTACTCGCCGAAGAACGTGAGGTACACGCACCGGGTCATGTAGGCCGCGGTCATGAACGCGCCGATGATTCCTACCCACAGAAAGAGGTCGAAGCTCGACTGATCGGCCGTTGCCAGGATCTCGTCTTTCGACCAGAAGCCGGCGAACGGGAAGAGTCCCGCGAGCGCGACCGACCCGATGATGAAGGTCCAGAAGGTGACCGGCATGTACTTACGGAGCCCACCCATCTCCCGCTTCATGTCGAACGAGTGGTGGGCGCCGGAGTGGCTCACCGACCCGGCGCCGAGGAACAGCAGCGCCTTGAAGAATGCGTGGGTGAAGAGGTGGAAGACGGCCCCGACCCACGCCCCGACGCCGAGGCCCATGACCATGTAGCCGATTTGGCTGATCGTGGAGTACGCCAGCACGCGCTTGATGTCGTTCTGCACGAACGCGAGCAGAGCACCAATGAGAATCGTGATGCCGCCGACGACCGCCATCGCGTTGAGGCCGCCGTCGTCGATCGAGAAGCCGGTCCAGAGCACGCCGTACATGCGGGCGCCGAGATAGACACCGGCGACGACCATCGTCGCGGCGTGGATCAGCGCCGACACCGGTGTTGGACCGGCCATGGCGTCAGGGAGCCAGGTGTGGAGCGGGAACTGGCCGCTCTTGCCCATGATCCCAATGAGGAGGCCGGCGGCGCCCACGGCCACGACCGTCTTCCCGATGTCGCCGCCGAGCGCGGCCTCGTTGACGCTGATGATGTTGAACGTGTTGCCGGCACCGAAGAACAAGACGATGATCCCGATCATCAATCCAACGTCACCGACTCTGGTCGTGAGGAACGCTTTCACCGCCGAGTCGGAGTTGGGCTTCTCCTCCCACCAGTGGCCGATGAGAGCAAACGAACAGAGCCCGACCAGCTCCCAGCCGACAAGAAGCTCGAGCAGGTTGTCGGAGACGACGAGCAGCAGCATCGACGCGGTGAAGAGGCTCAGGAAGCCGTAGTAGTGCGTGTAGCGGCGGTCGCCTTCCATGTAGTTCGTGCTGTAGATGTGAACCAGGAAGGACACCAGCGTGACGACGAACAACATCATCACGGTCAGACCGTCGACCATCGTCCCGACGCCGATCTTCACACCGCCGTTCTGCCACCACGTGACGGTGCGCGTCACCGGCTCGACGAACGCGCCGTGCTCCTCCCCGCCCATGACCATGCCCCGGCCGAAGAAGGCCCGCAGGCCGTGCTCCCCGCCCTCGGCCGCGTCGACGTGGTCGATCCACTGGAAGACGGCGACGATCGAGAGAACCAGCGATGTGCCGACTGCCCCGATCCCGATGGACGCGCCCTTGCCGGGAAGCCGCTTTCCGAACAGCAGGATCGCGGCGAAGGACAGCGCGGGGAGGAGCGGGATCAGCCAGACATTTCGGAGCATCGGCAGGTCAGCCCTTCAACTGATCGACTTGGTCGAGGTCAGGGCTGCGCAGGTTCCGATAGATAAGGAGAACGATCGCCAGGCCGACACCGACCTCGGCGGCGGCGATCGTGATCACGAACAGGGCGAACGACTGCCCGACGACGTCCTCACGGAATGCCGAGAAGGCAACGAGGTTGATGTTGACCGCGTTGAGCATCAGCTCGACGCTCATCAGCACGAGCACGCCATTGCGCCGGGCCAGCACCCCGTACACGCCGGTGCAGAACAGGAAGGCGCTGAGGATGAGGAACTGGTTGAGATCCACGGTCAGTCCCTCCGCGCCAGGACCACTGCGCCCACCAGGGCACCGAGCAACAGGATCGACACCACTTCGAACGGGATGACCAGCGTCTGGAAGATCGAGTTGGCCACGGTCGAGGACCGGCCCGTCGTCACCAGGCCGTCGGTCAGGTCGAGGTCGTCGGAGCCGAACGCGTCGACGAGCAGCGTCACGAGCACGCCGAACAGGAACAACGACACGATGACGGCCGGCCATCGCTGGTCGTTGTTGAGCTCGGTGTCGCCGCTCATCGGGGTCCGGGTGAGCATGATCCCGAACAGGAAGAGGATCACGACCGCGCCGATGTAGATGAGGACCTGCACCCAGGCGACGAACTCCGCCGCCAGGAGGATGTAGATCGCGGCCGTTCCGGCCAGCACGACCACCAGGTACAGCGCGGCGTGCACGACGTTCTGCGTGCGGACGACACCGATCGCGGCCAACGCCATCGCGACCGCGATGACGTAGAAGGCGACGGTCGCGGCGACGTTCACTTGGTCGCCGCTCCCACTTCGAGCGGCTCGGGCTCGGGGACGGTCTCCATCCACTCACCGAGCTTGCGCTTGTCGTGCAGCAGACGGGCGATGTTGACCTCTGAGTACTCGTAGTCGGGGCTCCAGAACAGCGCGTCGAACGGGCAGACCTCGACGCAGATGCCGCAGTACATGCAGAGCGCGTAGTCGATGTCGAAGCGATCGAGCACGCTCACCGAGCGGGGTCGGCCGCCTTCCCGGCGGGGCGGCCGCTGCTCCTTGTGGCCCTCGATGTAGATGCACCAGTCGGGACACTGGCGGGCGCACAGCATGCAGACCGTGCAGTTCTCCTCTTTCAATGCGATGACGCCGCGCGCGCGTGTGGGCGGGTCTTCCCGCTCGTGCGGGTACTGCACGGTGACGGCGCCCTTGAGCATCGTCTTGAACGTCACGCCCAGGCCCCCGACCAGCCCGGGCATCCTCGGCATCTTGGGCTTCGGGATCCTCGGCATCTACAACGCCACCTTCCTATCTGTCGGCGGCAGAGCCCGTCCGTCCGAGCCGCCCCAGCCGTAGAGCTGGGTTTCGCTCGCCTCCGCTCGCGCGCCGCTTGTCATCAGAACGCCACCTTGAAGAAGCCGGTCACGACGATGTTGGCGAGGGCGAGGGGGATGAGGAACTTCCACGCAACGGCTTGAAGCTGGTCTTCGCGCAGTCGGGGATACGTGAACCGCACCCAGAACATGAGAAACGCCACTGCCATGAGCTTGACGAAGAGAACGGCGGGGCCGAGCACGTTCGACAGCGCGGTGTTGGATACACCCGGCAGCGCCCACCCGCCGAGGAACAGCGTCGCCGCCAGCGCGGAGAAGGCGAACGCGGTGCCGAACTCACCGATGAAGAAGAAGAGAAAGCGGAAGCCTGTGTACTCGACCATGAACCCGGAGACGAGCTCGGTTTCGGCGACCGGCATGTCGAACGGTGTCTGGGTGAGCTCGGCCTGGGCCGCGATGAGGAAGAGGAGAAAGCCGATGAACTGGGTGAGGACGAAGGGGTTGCCGATGGCGCCCCAGCCGAAGATCTCCCCGTCCTGCTGGGCGCCGACGATGCCCTGCAGGCTCATCGTGCCCGCCTGCACGACGACGCCCACCACCGCCAGCAGCAGCGGCAGCTCGTAAGCGATGAGCTGCGCAGCGGCCCGGAGGGCGCCGAGCAACGCGAACTTGTTGGCACTGGCCCAGCCCGCCATCAGCACGCCGAGCACCGACAAGCTCGACACCGCCAGCGCGTAGAAGACACCGACGTCGAGGTCACGGACGATGAGATCCGGCCCGGCCGGGATCACCACGAAGACGAGGAACGTCGACATGACGATGACCGCGGGCGCGAGCGCGAAGACTCGGCGGTCGGCCCGCGCCGGCATGATGTCTTCCTTCTGGAGGAACTTGATGCCGTCGCCGATCAGCTGGTACCAGCCGTGAAAGCCGCCCGGGTCCATCGGCCCGAGACGGCTCTGCATGTGGCTCATCATCTTCAGTAGGAAGACGTATCCGAGGATGATCGCCCCCGCCGGCACGAGACCGAGCACGATCAGCGTGCGCAGGGTAAGGGTCGCGCCCCAGCCCACCTCGATTGCGAGCGACGTCACCGGTCGATGTCCCCCAGGATGAAGTAGAGACTTCCGAGGATCGTGATCACGTCGGGAACGTAGACGCCCTTGAGCAGCCAGGGCAGGATCGAGACGTTGCTGAACGACGCCGAGCGGATCTTGACCCGGAACGGGCCGATCGCCCCTTTGGAGACCACGTAGTAGCCCATCTGCCCGAGCGGGTTCTCGGTCTCGACCCACACCTCGCCGTCGGGCACCTTGATGATCCGGGGCACCTTGGCCATCACCGGCCCCTCGGGGATCCGGGCCAGCATCTGGAGCACCATCAGCG
>JBOGFL010000576.1:0-2651 GCA_050743285.1 Acidimicrobiia bacterium | reverse complement strand
GAGGTACCCCGCCCTCGAGAGTTGCCCGCCGGCCGGCCGCGTCGGCCGGCCGCGTGGCCGGCGGGGGCCCGGCCGCGGCGCGCTCGACCGCCTCGTACACGGTAAGCCATCCCGTACACCGGCAGAGGTGTGCGGCAAGCGCCCGGTCGAGCTCGACCGGACCGGTGCGGCCCTTGGTGATCGCAGCCGCGGACCGCATGACGATGCCGGGCGTGCAGAACCCGCACTGCGAGCCGCCGGTGGCAACGAAGGCGCCGGCGAGACGATCTCGCACTTCGGCGTCGAGCCCTTCGACCGTCGTGACGGTTCGACCCTCGACCCGTTGCGCCGGCGTCACGCACGCGACCCGGGCATCGCCGTCGACGAGGACTGTGCAACAGCCGCACTGACCCTGCGGTGCGCACCCGTCCTTCACCGAAGTCAGACGAAGGCGCTCACGCAGCACCGACAGGAGCGTCTCGCCCTCGGCGATGATCACGTCGACGGGCGCGCCGTTGCAGCTGAAGCGGACCCGATCCGACATCGCCACCTCCGCCTGGCAGGATACGGGGCATGGGTTCGTTCACCGTGAGCCGGCGAGCGTTCCTCGCCGGCACCGGCGCCACGGTGCTGCTTGCCGCCTGCAGCGGCGGTAGTGACGGCGAGAGCGACGGAGACGATGACGGCGCCCTACAGGCGCTGCGCGTCTCCTCCGAGCTCTACCCGACCGACACCGCCCAGCGGTTCGCCTTCGCGTTGGCGTCAGGGACCGACTTCGTGTCCGGCCCGCCCGCCACCATCGCGTTCACGACCCCCGACGGAGGGAGTGTTGCGCCGCAGACCGCCAAACTTCGCGGCGACGGGCTACCGGCTGGTCGCGGCATCTACGTCACCGAGACCGTGCTCGATCAGGAGGGCATCTGGCAGGGACTCGTGGACGTCGAAGGAAAGGAGTCGGAGCTGCCGTTCGAGGTGCTGCCGGTTGCATCGCCCGTACCCGGTGCCACCGCGCCGATCTCGCCATCACCGACGCGCGACGATCCGTTGGGCGTCGATCCGATCTGCACGCGCGACCCTCAATGCCCACTGCACGACGTCTCGCTCACCGAACTCGTCGGAAACGGTCAGTCGCTCGCGGTGATGTTCGCGACACCGGCTCGGTGCCAGACGCAGTACTGCGGGCCCGTCCTCGACTTGCTTCTCGACGTGCGCGACGAGGGCGTCCATCCGGACGTCAACGCGGTCCATGTCGAGATCTACCGCTCGCTGACCGGCGCGGCGCTGGTTCCCACCGTCGACGACTGGCGGCTGGAGAGCGAACCCTGGCTGTTCGGGATCGACGGCGCCGGCACCGTCATCGAGCGTCTCGACGGCGCCTTCGACAGAGGCGAGATCCGGGGCCTGCTCGACCGCCTGTCCGCCTGACGCTCGCCAACGCGAAACGCGGACGGCCCGGAAGCCGTCCGCGTGATCGCAGGAACAGTTTCAATTTAGCGGCGGCGTGTCGCCTTCCGTCGCGCACTGCCCTTCGTGGCCGACCCCTTCTTGGCTGCGGCCCGCTTCTTCGTCGCCGTGCGCTTCTTGGCGGTCCGCTTCTTGGCTGGACGGCGCTTCGCCGCACTCTTCCTGGTGGCGCGCTTCTTGGCCGGGCGCTTCTTCGTGGTGCGCTTCTTGGCGGTGCCCTTCTTGGCGGTTCGCTTCTTCGTCGGACGCCGCTTGGCCGCCGACTTCTTCGTCGTGCGCTTCTTCGTGGTCCGCTTCTTGGCCGGGCGCTTCTTGGTCGCCTTCTTCGCCGTCCGCTTCCTCGCGGGGCGCTTCTTGGTGGCCTTCTTGGCAGCCGGCTTCGCGGTCGGGACTACCGGGCTCGGTGCCGGAGGCGTCGGTGCCGGCTCCCACGGCCGGGGCGCCGGGGGCGGCCACGTGCTTCCGCCCCCCGTGCCCGACGACTCACCCCCTGAACTCGGTGGCCACCCGCTGTTGGCGTCGTCGTTCTTCATCTTGCGTCTTCTCCTCCACACCGTGAGATTGCCTCTGTCCGCCTGTGGGTTGATGCTCGCGTGTCGCGAACCGCATCACCGTTACACGCGGCGGACATACTTGCAATGAATTCTTACCCGCGAGCGGCAGTTTCGAACGCGGAGCGCGTTCAGTATTTCGTTAGCTGAACGACTGGCCGCAGCCACAAGAGCGGGTGACATTGGGGTTGTCGATCGAAAAACCCGCTCCCTGTAGCCCGTCCTTGTAGTCAAGCCTTGCGCCGGCAAGGTGCGGAAGGCTGGCGGGGTCGATCGCGACCCTCACGCCGCGGTATTCCGTCACATGGTCGTCGCTGCTCACTTCGGTGTCGAAGAACATCTCGTAGCTCAGGCCGGAGCAGCCCCCGGGACGAACCGCGACGCGCAACGCGAGGTCGGCGTTCTCTTCGCGTGCAATGAGCTCGGTCACCTTGGCCGCGGCAGCGTCGGTGACCGTGAAGCCCGCGGCCTGGTCGGTGACGGTGAACATCGACATCGACGCCTCCTACGGCTGTTCGCCAGGATACCCGGCCGAAACCGTGACGTGACACGGTGACGGTGCATACAACGTCGCGAATTCCTCAACCCTTCCCCCGCCGATCTCGTCGACGACGCCTTCGCACAATCCTCGGTGAAGGTTGCACACCAGCTCGGGGT
>JBOGFL010000575.1:0-5557 GCA_050743285.1 Acidimicrobiia bacterium | reverse complement strand
GGATGCCGTCGGGCGCGATGCGATCCTCACCAACGTGATGTTCTACTGGCTCACCGGCACCGCCGGCTCATCCGCACAGTGGTACTACGAGATGATGAACGAAGCGACCTGGGACACCGACAGCGATGCAACTGCATCCTGGGACGGCGAGGAGTCATCGAACCCGGCAAAAGATGACACGTCAGCGGACTGGGCCGCGGCAGCCCGAGGGACTGCACCCCCAGGCGTCCTCGTGTCGAAAGCCAAGGACATCGCGATCCGACGGTGGGCCGAGCGAGACCACAACATCACCCACTGGGCCGAGTACGACGAAGGCGGCCATTTCTTCGCCGCCGAGCAACCCGAACCATTCGCCGACGACGTCCGCACCTTCTTCCGCTCGATCCGCTGACACCACGAGCCAACACCTGCAATGTGCAGCCGCGACCGGCCATTGGGACGACCCAGATGATGCGCATATCGACAGCCGAGCGCCGAGCTCGGATTGGGGTGCGCCATCGACTCGCGTCTCCGGCGTCGACGATCGAGCAGGCCGTTGGAGACCTCGTGGTGCTCCACGCCACTGAAGCCGCCACCGTGTACCTCTCCACGCGCGCTCGTCTCGGGTCATTCGACGCAGCGGAGTTGGAGCGCAAGCTCTACGACGAGCGGTCGCTCCTTCGGGTGCTCGCCATGCGGCGCACCCTGTTCGTGACTCCGGTTGTCGGTCTGCCGGTGATCCATGCAGCCTGCAGCCGCGCCCTGGCGGAGCGAGAGCATCGGGCGTCGGTGCAGCGCATCGAGAAGGCGGGCATCGCCGATGACGGCGACGACTGGCTTGGCAGGGTCAAGGCCGCGGCGCTCGCCGCGTTGGCCGATCGAGGAGAGGCGACCGCAGCCGAACTGTCGGCCGCCGTCCCTGAGCTCCGTCGACAGATTCCGCACGGCGTCGGAACCAACTGGGAAGGTTCGACATCGGTGGGTTCGTTGGTGCTCACCGTCCTGTCGGCCGAAGCCAGGATCGCACGAGGCCGGCCACGTGGAACATGGCTCAGCAACCAGTACCGCTGGGTGCCGATGGAGCGATGGCTGCCCGATGGCGTCGCCGACTTCGATCTTCCCACCGTCGACGCCCAGGCCGACCTGGCATTGGCGTGGCTGGCATCGTTCGGTCCAGGAACCATGAGGGATCTGAAGTGGTGGACAGGATGGACGATGGCCGACACTCGCCGAGCCATCGCTGCCGTCGACGCGGTCGAGGTCGAGCTCGAAGCCGGCGGCACAGGGTTTGTCCTCGCGGGCGACCTCGAGCCCATCGGCCGCCCCGATCCGTGGGTCGCATTGCTGCCGGCCCTCGACTCGACCGTGATGGGCTGGGCGGAGAGGGACTGGTACGTGGGCGACCACGCACCGACGGTGTTTGACAGTGCGGGCAATGCCAGCCCGACCGTCTGGTGCGACGGGCGGGTGGTCGGCGCCTGGGCGGTGCGGGAGGACGGTGAGGTCGTGTGCCGCCTGTTCGACGACATCGGCAGCGAGGCGACCTCGGCGGTGATGGCGAAGGCGGAAAGCCTGAGCGACTGGCTGTCCGACCGGGCCCGGCCCCGATTCCGTACCCGCCTACGGTTGTGACCAGGAACTTCGTGAAGTGGAGGTGATGGTGCCTGAGTTCAGGAGATAGAGGACGCATCTCGCGAGACATCGTGGACACGAGACGGAGCTGTCCCGGTGGAGCTCGCAGCGTTCGTGGTTCAGGCGGTGCTGGTCGAGAAGCGCAGCGTGCGAGAGGTCGCTCGAGCACACGGCGTTTCGAAGACGTGGCTCTATGAGCTCGTTGCCCGCTACCGAGCCGGCGGCGAGGCAGCACTCGTCCCACGGTCGAGACGACCGCACCACTCGCCGAACCGAGTCCCCGAGGCCCTCGAGGACGAGATCGTGGCGCTGCGAAAGCAGCTGGCCGAGTTCGGCACCGAGGGGGTCCCGACACGATCCACACCCACCTCGCGCGCAGCCACGGCGGGTTCGCCCCCTGCTCGGTCTCGACCATTTGGCGGATCCTCTCCCGACCCGGCTTCATCACTCCCGAACCGCACCAGCGCCCGAAGAGTTCCTATGTCCGCTTCGAAGCGAGCCTGCCCAACGAGTGCTGGCAGATGGACATGACCCACGTGCAGTTGACGAACGGGCGCATCGTCGAAGTACTCAACGTCATCGACGACCACAGCCGCCGGTGCCTCGCGAGCCGCGCCTTTCCGGTCACGACCGCCGCAGACGTCGTCGCCACCTTCTACGCCGCCGCCGCCAGCTCCGGCGTCCCGGCATCGGTGTTGAGCGATAACGGCGCGATCTTCACCGCGTCGTTCCGCGGCGACCGCGGAGCGCTCTCGACCGAGCTCGCGCGGCGCGGGATCATCTTCAAGCACTCGAGGCCCTATCACCCCCAGACCTGCGGGAAGGTCGCCACCGGAGCCTCCCACCAACCAAATCCTCGCCACCGAGCAGGCAATAGAGAGATGACGGACACCACCCCCAACACGTCGCGCGACCACCACCTCCACGCGCGCACAAACTTGCCCTTGACACCCGGCCCCTCTTCATAGAGGGAGTAGTCCGCGCGCGTCGTGGGCCAACCGAATCCCGGCCGGTTTCGGCGCGCTTCGTACACTCTCCGGAATGACCACGTCGTAGCACCGGCAGTCACGCCCTCGAACGGCACCACGGGGACACCCACACCTGCGCTTTCACCGCGCGTTACGCGCGCACGTTCTGCTCGGATCCATGTATTGCCGACATGCGCGAGATCAGGCAGTTCTGGCGCGGTGTCACGGCCCCGCTCGGAGCTTCTGCAGGAGTAGCTGCCGCGTCTGCCTCATTCGCTCGTCAGCTCCGGCGAGCCTATTTGGCCGTATGTGGGCGTTCCGGCGGTGTCGTAGGTGAGCTGCAGCACGCCCTTGGGATAGGTGACCGATTCGATCAGCCGCAGCGCGGTGGGCACGGTCCCGTCGGCGAACACCTGCTTGCCGCTGCCCAGCAGAACCGGGTACAGCCACAGTTCCAGCCGGTCGACAAGGCCGAAGCGCAGCAGTGACTGCACGAGGTTGAGGCTGCCAATGACGTGGACTTCATCATGGCGCTCCTTGAGGGAGGTGACGCCCTCGGCGATGGACTCGCCGACGACGGTCGAGCCCCGCCAGCCCAGGGGACCGGCGAGCGTGCGGCTGGCCACGTACTTGGGGACACCGTTGAGCAGGCTGGTGAACGGGATCTCCTCTGGAGCGGTCGGCCAGTAGTTGGCGAAGATCTCGTAGGTCCGTCGCCCGAGGAGCAGGGCATCCATGCTCTTCGCTTGTTCGAAGACGTTGTCGCCCTCCTGGTCCATCAGTGGCGCCTGCCATCCGCCGTGCGTGAAGCCGCCGTCGTCGTCTTCGTCAGGCTCTCCGGGCGCCTGCGCCACCCCGTCCAGCGTCACGAACTCGGTCACGATGAGCTTGCCCATGGCGTCTTCCTCTCTTCCTGGTTGGCGATGCACCAGTTCAGACTCAAACCGGGTGCAGAAGTCATCGCTGGCGCCTGCCATCGCGCACGCACGCGTATTGCCCGCGATGCGCTCGCGCCGCCACCGCGCTCACCGCGCCAGAACGTCGTGTCGAGACGCCCATAACGCGGCCGGGTCAGGGTCGTCTGCCGGGCTCAGCGGCTGGCGTGCGTTCGCCGGATCGCAGAAGCGGCCGTCGGGTGTTGTCGTCGGTGCGAACGGCGAAGTCGCGCCACAACCGGAACTGATGCGGCCCCGTCCGGGAGTAGTTGCGGGAGTAGTGGCGCTCAGCATCGAAGTTCTGCCGCGTAGGCAACCCGGTCGGGAGTAGTCCCGGGAGTGATACGGCGCACAATTGCAGGCGATGCACTCCGCTCCAGGACGCCAGACGCGGCACCAACTCCTGCGATCGCCCGCGCTCGTCGTTGCATCACGCCATTGGGCGCTCGTCCTCAGGCAGGGCGAGCCATTGAGCCCAGCGCGTCGGGAGCGGTGCCGCACGCGAACCGATTCGACAGCCAAACCACACAAGGAGTCGAGATGGAAGCGAACGAGCGCCTCACCTTCACGGTGCCCGAGGCCGCGAAGATCCTCGGAATCTCGCGGGCCTTGGCCTACGAACTCGTCGGGCGCGGAGATATTCCGATTGTACGACTCGGGCGTCGCGTCGTCGTGCCTCGCCGCGCGCTCGACGCACTACTCGAGGTCAAGAGCCCGACAAGCGCCTCGGCGTAGGGCGGCTCACGCCAGTGGCCGAGCGCCGGCTTCAAGGTCGCGCGATCGCCGGCGGAGCATCCGGCGCGCCGTCGAGCAACTCCCCGAGCAGGTCCGCTGCTGCCTGATCGGATGCCTCGACGAAGTGCGAGTAGATGCCAAGCGTTGTCGCGGCGTTCGCATGCCCCAGCCGACCGGAGACGGTACGGACCGGTACGCCGCCCGCGACGAGGCGCGTGGCCGCGTAGTGACGGAGGTCGTGCAGTCGAACATGAGTGATGCCCGCTTGGTCACGAAGACGCCGGAATCGTTGCGAGACCGACAACGGTGGCCAAGGCTTCACGCCCGAGGCCTCGTACGAAAAAACGAACGCATTCGGCGCGAGGCGAACACCGCATTGGAGCGCGCGCTCCAAACACTGAGTGTGGTGCGCGGCGAGCGCGTGCCGCGTGGCTGCATCGATCGCGACGCGGCGCGCTTGATGCGTCTTCGTGTCCTTGTTAACGAGCCCATCCTCGCCGCGCACGACACTGCGGGAGATGAGCACGCTGCCGGCGTCGAGGTCGACGGCGTTCCAGCGCAACCCGCACAACTCACCTCGACGCGCGCCCGTCACGGCTGCAAGCCTGATGAAGGTGCCGAAGGCGGGATCCGCATCGGTCGCGGCCGTCAAGAGTCGCGACATCTCGTCGGGCGTGGGCGCGGTCGGCTCAACGCGCTGGGTGCGCGGCGGCGATGCGTGCACCGCGGGATTCTCGGTGAGCCAGCCCCATCGCACGGCTTGCTGCAGTGCCCGACGCACGATGTTGTGGACTCGCTTCACAGTCCGTGGAGCAAGCGGTCCGCCATCGCGCCCGTCCTCGGCCCGGAGTTCGGCGTAGAAGCGGTCGAGATCGATTGCGGTGAGCTTGCGCAGGCGGACCGGCCCGAGTCGAGGTCGTATGTAGAGGTCTGCGAACCAGCGGGTGACCCTGGACGGTGGTCGCCGACAGATCGGGCTCGGCCATCGGCAGCCAACGATCGAGCAGATCGTTCACGGCGACATCGGCACCGAGGTGCCGGCCGCGGCCCACATCGACCAGGAGTTGCGCGAGCACGGCTTCTGCTTCGCGCTTGGTGCCCGCGACGGTTCGGGAGACATGCCGGCGGCGGCCGGTTGCCGGGTCTGTCCCCGGAGACGATCACCTGCCACGTCTTCCCGCGCTTTCGCAGGTATCCAGGCACGCCCTGCACGGTTTTCGGTTGACAGCCGGTTGACAAGACGCCCTGAGCTTTGATCGTCGGCCGAGCGATCAGGCCTCTGACCTGGCCTTTTGCGTGGAGGTGAGC
>JBOGFL010000574.1:0-5300 GCA_050743285.1 Acidimicrobiia bacterium | reverse complement strand
CAACCGTACCCTGGGGAGATGGAGCGTCTCGGGCTGGCCGGACTCCCGGCGTCGGGCAAGTCGAGCCTGTTCAACGCGCTGACCGGCGTCGATGACGACCCGGTGGTGAGGTCCGAGACCGTCGTCGGCATTGCCAGCGTTCCCGACGAGCGGGTCGACCGGCTCGCCGAGATGTCGAGGTCGGCGAAGCGCGTCTACACGGGCTTCGCGGTCACCGACATCGGGGCCAAGGGCGCCCGCACCGGCGGGGGACTCGGGAAAGCGTTCGTCGGCGCGCTGCGCGACTGCGACGCGCTCCTCTATCTCTTGCGCGCGTTCAGCGGGGCCGACCCGGAATCCGACCGCGAGGAGCTCGACACCGAGTTCGCGCTCGCCGATCTGGCGTCGGTGGAGCTGCGCCTCGACCGTCAGCTCCGGGCGCTCAAGGGTGACCGCTCGCTGGCGGCCGAGATCGCGGCGCTGGAGAAGGCGCAGGCGGCATTGGGTGAGGGCGTGCCGGTGCACCGGTCGTCGCTGTCGGAAGAGGACCGCGACCTGCTGACGCCGGTCTTCCTCCTGACCGCCAAACCCGTTGTCACCGTGGTCAACGTGGCCGAGGCCGAGCTCGGGAAGGGTGACGAACTCGTCGCCGCCTTGGGGCCCGACGCCCTCGCGGTGTGTGTCGAGATCGAGCGGGAGATCGCGGCGCTTGATGAGGCTGAGCGCCCGGAGCTGCTGGCGAGCTACGGCATCGACGAGGCAGTGGTGCCACGCCTGGCGGCCGCCGCATACCACCTGCTCGGGCGGCGCACGTTCCTCACCACCGGCGAGACCGAGTCCCGGGCATGGACGTTCCGGGCCGGGGCCTCCGCTCCGGAGTGCGCGGGGGTCATCCACACGGACCTCCAACGAGGCTTCATCCGTGCCGAGGTGATCGACTGGCGTGAGCTGCTCGATCTTGGTTCGTGGGCGAAGGCAAAGGATGCTGGCAAGTTGCGGGTCGAGGGCAAGGATTATGTCGTCGCCGACGGCGATGTGCTCGAGATCCGGTTCAACGTGTGAGGAGTTCATGGCGTGGCTCTTGCGTGACCGCGACGTGCTGGCGGCAGCCGAGATCGCGACGACGCGCCGGGCGCGGCGCCGAGGTCTGCTCGGGCAGGACGATTTCGACGGCGCGCTCGTATTGCGCCCGTGCCGGCAGGTTCACACGTTCGGAATGCGATTCCCGCTCGACGTCGCCTTCTGTGACGGCGACGGCCGCGTTTTGCGCACGTACCAGCTGGCGGCGTGGCGCATCTCACCGATCGTGTTTCGTGCCCGCTGGGCGGTGGAAGCGCGCGCGGGCGCGTTCGAGCGCTGGCGGTTGCGCCTCGGTGACGCGCTCGAGGTGAGGGAGTGAGCGCGGAAGGGAAGCTCGTGCTGATCGCCACTCCGATCGGCAACCTGGGCGATCTGTCGCCGCGGGCCGAGGCCGAGCTGCGCGCTGCCGACGTCATTGCGGCCGAAGACACGCGCCGGACCCGCGCGCTGCTGTCTCACGCGGGAATCAGGGCTGGTGGGCGCTTGCGCGCCGTGCACGCGCACAACGAGCGTCAGCGTGCCGCCGAGCTGGTCCAGGAGATCCGGCGCGGCCGACGGGTCGCGTTCGCGACCGATGCCGGCACTCCCGGGATCTCCGATCCCGGTGAACGGCTGGTGCGTGTGTGCCTCGAAGCCGGTCTGGCGGTCGAGGCGGTACCCGGGCCGAGCGCGGTACTCGCGGCGCTTGTCGTCTCGGGTCTGCCCACCGACCGCTTCGTCTTCGAGGGGTTCCTGCCGAGAAGGGGGAGCGACCGCGCCGCCCGCCTGGAGGCGCTCGCCGCCGAGCCCCGCACGACGGTGTGCTTCGAGGCGCCGGTCCGGCTCCGGGAGACGCTGAATGCCCTCGGGTCGGCGTGCGGACCTGACCGGCGGGTTGCCGTCGCGCGCGAGCTGACCAAGCTGCACGAGGAGGTCTGGCGCGGGACCCTCGGCGACGCAGCCGAGCACTTCTCCGAGATCGAGCCTCGCGGCGAGCAGGTGATCGTCATCGGCGGGGCGCCCGCGGGCGCAGCGATAGTCGACGACGAGGCAGTGTCAACCGCGCTTCGGCTCGCGATCGAGCGGGGCGCCTCCGCGCGCGATGCGGCGGCCGCGGTCGCGGCCGAACTCCGGGTACCGAAGCGACGCGCCTACCAACTCGCGGTCGCGGTACGTGACGGCGGCCGCTAACCGGCGAGCCGGCCGATCTCTGTCGCGCACGCCCGGCACACGTGCCGGTCTGCGAGCTCGAGGAGCTCGGTAGTCGCGGAACAGAACACACAGCCCGGCTCGACCTTGGCCAGGACGATCACGTGACCGTCGACGGAGATGTCGACGAGGTCGCCCTCGCCGATCCCGAACGAGCGGCGAACGTCGGCCGGCAGCACGACGCGGCCCAGTCGGTCGACCCGCCGCGTCACACCGGTGGGCTTCACGGGCTCCCCACTTTCTCCGACCGCCTCGTTCTCCGACGGTTCTGAACGAAGCGCTCGATATCGTAGATCTGACCCATGACCCGGCAACTCATCACCAGCGCGCTCCCGTACATCAACGGCGTCAAGCATCTCGGAAACCTCGCTGGATCGATGCTTCCCGCCGACGTGTACGCGCGCTTCCTCCGCCAACAGGGCGAGGAGGTCCTCTTTATCTGCGCGACCGACGAGCACGGAACACCCGCCGAGCTCGCCGCTCTCGAGGAGGGCCTGGACGTGGCCGAGTACTGCCGCCTCCAGCACGAGATCCAGGCCCGGCTGGGCGAGCAGTACTTCCTGTCGTGGGATTTCTTCGGACGCAGCTCGTCGCCGCAGAACGCCGAGCTCACCCGGCATTTCGCGGCCCGGCTCGAGGCAGAAGGACTGATCGAGGAGCGGGTGACGGAACAGGTCTATGCGGTCGATGACCAGAGGTTCCTGCCCGACCGTTACATCATCGGCACCTGCCCGTACTGCGGCTACGACAGCGCCCGGGGTGACCAGTGCGAGAACTGCACCCGCCTCCTGGAGCCGACCCAGCTGATCAATCCCCGCTCGGCGGTGAGCGGCTCGACGAACCTCGAGGTCCGCGAGAGCCGCCACCTCTTCCTCAAGCAGTCGCAGCTTGCCGATGACATCCGCGCCTGGATCGACAGGCAGAAGGGCTGGCCGCTGCTGGTGACCTCGATCGCCTACAAGTGGCTCGACGAGGGACTGCGCGACCGGGGGATAACACGCGATCTCTCCTGGGGCGTTCCCGTCGACCGGCCCGGCTTCGAAGGCAAGGTGTTCTACGTCTGGTTCGACGCGCCGATCGAGTACATCGGCGCCACCAAGGAGTGGGCCGACGTCGACCCCGAGCGCCGCGACTGGCGTAGTTGGTGGTACGACGCCGATGACGTCGTCTACACGGAGTTCATGGCGAAGGACAACATCCCGTTCCACACTGTGTCCTTCCCGGCGACGCTCATCGGTTCGCGCGAGCCGTGGAAGCTCGTCGACTACATCAAGGGCTTCAACTGGCTCACCTATTTCGGCGGGAAATTCTCGACGAGCCGCAGCGTGGGCGTGTTCATGGACGCCGCCATCGAGATCCTGCCCGCCGACTACTGGCGTTACTACCTGATGGCCAACGCGCCCGAGTCCGATGACAGCAGCTTCACGTGGGAGGGCTTTGCGGTCGCGGTCAACAAGGACCTCGCCGACACCTACGGCAACTTCGTCAATCGTTGCCTCACGTTCACCAAGCGCACCGTCGGCGACCGGGTGCCGGACGGCGGCGCGCCCGGGCCCGCCGAAGCCGAGCTGCAGGAGGAGCTGGACCGGCGCGTCGCCACCTACACCGACCTCACGGCGGACAAGCAGTTCCGGAAGGCGACCGCCGAACTGCGGGCGATCTGGGCGACCGGCAACGCGTACTGGGAGAAATCGGAGCCCTGGAAAGCTGCCAAGACCGATCCCGGGCGCACCGCGGTGATCCTCCGCACCGCGGTCAACCTCGTTCGCCTTTTCAGCCTCCTCGCCGTGCCGGTGATCCCTCGAAGCGCGGGCCGAGCGCTGGCCGCCGTCGAGCCGGACGCGGCGCGCGGCTGGCCCGAGGATGTCGCCGCCGAGCTGACCGCGCTGGCTCCGGGAGCGGCGTTCGAGGTGCCCGATGTGCTGTTCCGTAAGATCACCGACGACGACGTTGCCGAGTGGACGGCGCGTTTCGGCGGCCCTGCCGAAGCCGCGTCCGCGTGAGCGAGAGTCCCACCTGGGTCGACAGCCACTGCCATCTGCAGTCGGTGTCGGCCGAGCCGGCAACGGTGATCGATCGCGCGGTCGACGCGGGCGTCGAGTGGATGGTGTGCGTCGGGACCGACCTCGAGACGTCGAGCCAGGCGATCGCGTTGGCGGCGCGTCACGCCGCGGTGCGGGCGACGGTCGGGCTGCATCCGCACGACGCGTCGCGGTTGCCGGGGGAGCGGCGTCGGCTCGAGGAGCGCGCCGATGCGCCCGAGGTCGTCGCCATCGGCGAGGCGGGCTTCGACCTCTACTACCGGCACTCGGAGCCCGAGGAGCAGGAGGCGGCGTTCCGTTGGCAGATCGACCTCGCGAAAGGGCGCGGACTCCCGCTCGTGATCCACTCCCGGGAGGCGTGGGCCGACACGTTCCGCGTCCTGCGCGACGAGGGACCGCCGGAGCCCACGGTGTTCCACTGCTTCACCGGTGGGCCCGGCGAGGCGCAGCTCGCGCTCGACCTGGGCACCTACCTCTCGTTCTCGGGGATCGTCTCGTTCCCCGGCGCCAACGAGGTGCGGGCAGCCGCCGCCCTCGCCCCCGCCGACCGGCTCCTCGTCGAGACCGACGCGCCCTACCTCGCCCCGGTTCCGCACCGGGGCCGCGAGAACGAGCCCGCCTTCGTGACCGCGGTCGGCACCGCGCTTGCTACTGCGCGTGGCGAAGAGCCGTCCGTCGTCGCCGAAGCCACCGCTGAGAACGCGGCCGCCGTCTTCGGCGATTGACGCAGTGCATTGGGTAGGGTGTGTGTACGTGATCGGGGGGTCGTTGACTCCCCCGGAGCGGCTTCGATAGGTTCCGGCGGACCCCGATCTCGACAAGGGCGGAGACCAATTCCCGAGCACCGTTCGACGCGCCCGGCGCGAAATGCCACCCATCCCAGGGGGCGACGCGCCCGCGAGCCGGTTGCCTCGGCGGTTCGCCCGTCGCCGGCGCGGGCCCGTCCTCACGACCCGGCGGCGTGGTTGCCGGTCCCCGACCTCGACACGCTGCCGCCCCGGAGCGCCCTGC
>JBOGFL010000573.1:0-3862 GCA_050743285.1 Acidimicrobiia bacterium | reverse complement strand
GTGCTGCACAGCACAGATCCGACCGGGGCGCCGAGACCCTTCGACACGCAGAACATGACGGTGTCGGTGGCGGCGACCAGCTCGGACGCCGGGACGCCGAGCGCGACGGATGCGTTCCAGATCCGGGCGCCGTCGCAGTGCACTGCGAGACCGCGCGCACGGGCAGCCGTCGCCGCCGCGCCGACCTCGGCGGCGGTCCAGGGCCGACCCGACGCCGGCATGTAGGTGTTCTCGACAACGACGGCTGCGAGCGGCGGAAAGTGGTGGGCGGTCGCTTCGGCGGCGGCGTCGATCGCCACAGCACCGAACACCCCGCCTGCCGTCGACACCACGCGCAACTGCACACCAGCGTTGTGTGCCGCGGCCGCGCCCTCGTAACGGTACACGTGGGCGCCCTCGGCGCACAGCACCTCGGTCCCGGGCCGGGCGAGCGCCCGCAGCGCGAGCTGGTTGGCCATCGTCCCCGACGGCACGTACAAGCCGGCCTCCTTGCCGAGGCGTTCGGCCGCCAGGTCCTGGAGCCGGTTCACGGTTGGATCCTCGCCGTACCCGTCGTCGCCGACTTCGGCGTCGGCCATCGCCCGCCGCATCTCCGGCGTCGGCGTCGACACCGTGTCGGAGCGGAGATCGACGATCCCGGTCGGCGAGGCCATCAGTCGGGCAGCCGCATCGGGCGCAAGAGCCCCTCTTGCATGACCGTGACCGCGATTGCACCGTCACGCCGGAACATCAGGCCCGCGGCCAGGCCGCGGGCGCCGGCGGCCACGGGGCTCCACTGGTGATAGAGGAGCCACTCGTCGACCCGGAACCGGTGGTGGAACCACATGGCGTGGTCGAGGCTGGCGATCTGAAAGCGCCCCTCTTCGTACGCGACCGCGTGCGGGAGCGTGACCGTGTCGAGCAACGTCAGGTCGGACGCGTACGCGGCGACGCATGCGTGTAGCAACGGGTCGTCTGGCAGTTCGCCGTTGGCCCGGAACCACACGTCCTGCGAGGGTGGGCGCGGGGTGCGGTCGAGCCACTGCGGCGCCTCGACCGGCCGACTGTCGATCGGGCGTTCCCGAATGAGCCACTCGGCCATTTCCGGTCCGAAGCGCTCGACGTGCGGCTCGATTCGCTCCCGCCACGTCGGCAGCTCCTCCGGTGCGGGAACGTCCGGCAGCGCGTCCTGGTGCTCAGGTCCGGGTTCTTCGATTTGGAACGACGCCGCAAGGTTGAAGATCGCCTTGCCGTGTTGGATGGCGACAACGCGACGGGTGGTGAACGACTTGCCGTCGCGGATTCGGTCGACCTCGAAGACGATCGGGACGTTTGGGTCGCCCGGGCGCAGGAAGTAGGCGTGCAGCGAGTGCACGAGCCGCTCGGGCTCAACGGTGCGGCCCGCCGCGGTCAGAGCTTGGGCCGCGACCTGGCCGCCGAAGACACGCTGGCGGTCCTCGTCCGGGCTGAGCCCCCGGAACAGGTTGACCTCGAGCACCTCGAGCTCGAGCAGTTCGAGAAGTTCGTCCAGTGCAGTTCCCATCAGCCGAAGAACACTGCGGCCTGGCCGTACAGCTTCCGGTCGACGGTCTTCAGCTCGCGAACCGCTTCCTCGATCGGCACCCGCACGATGTCGAGGCCTTGCAGCGCGACCATCTTCCCGAAGTCGTGCTCGTCGACCGCGTCGATCGCTTCGATCCCGAAGCGGGTCGCCAGCACCCGGTCGTACGCCGACGGCGTGCCGCCGCGGAGCACGTGTCCGAGGACGGTTTCGCGCGTCTCGTAACCGGTGCGCGCCTCGATCTCCTTCGCCAGGCGCGAACCGATGCCGCCCAGCCGCTCGTGTCCGAACTCGTCGACCTGACCGGCCTGGAGCGTCATCGTCTCCTCGGCGGGCACGGCTCCCTCCGCGACGACGACGATCGAGAATCCGGCACCGCGTCGGTGACGGTGCTCGATGTTGGCGCACACCTCGCCGATGTCGAACGGCTCTTCGGGCACCAACACCACATCGGCGCCGCCGCCCATCCCGGCGTACGTGGCGATCCAGCCCGCGTGGCGACCCATCACCTCGACGACCATCACCCGGTCGTGACTCTCGGCGGTGGTGTGCAGCCGGTCGATGGCGTCGGTCGCGATCTGGACCGCGGTGTTGAACCCGAAAGTGAAGTCGGTCGCCGACAGGTCGTTGTCGATCGTCTTGGGGACGCCGACGACGTGGGGCCAGTCGCGGCTCAGCTTGTTGGCGACTCCGAGCGTGTCTTCACCACCGATTGCGACGAGCGCATCGATGCGCTCGCGATTGAGCGTGTCGAGGGCCCGGGTGACGCCGTCGTCCGACTTGTACGGGTTGGTCCGGGACGATCCAAGGATGGTCCCGCCCCGCGGAAGCAGCCCGCGCGTGTTGGCGATCGTCAGCTCGGTGGTCTCGCACTCGATAACGCCTCGCCACCCGTAGCGGAACCCGACGAAGTTGTGGCCGTACACGCCTTCGCCTTTGCGCACCACCGCGCGAATCACCGCGTTCAGGCCGGGGCAGTCGCCCCCTCCGGTCAGGATCCCGATCCGCATCTCGGCTCCTCGTCGGCCGACACGTGCTCTCTCGTCATTCTGGCCGACAACGCGGTCCCGGCCGCCGGGATCTACGCTTCTCCGCCGTGCGACGAGCAACGCTGCAACGGAAAGCGACCTCGGCCGTTCTGCCCCGGCTCGAAGCGGGCGAAGACGTGCTCGGCGCCGCCGCGGTCTGGGTGACGACTCCGCGAAGCCGGCTCCAGCGCTTCGTCTCCTCCCGACGCCTCCTGCCCGCGGCGGTGACCGAACACCGCCTCGTGCTGTTCCGCCCCCCCGAGAAGGGAGAGATCGACTCGGGGAGCGTCGCGCTCGAGGTGCCGTTCTCGCAGTTGCGCCTCGACGGTGTGGGCCACCTGCCCCTGCTGCAGGTACGCCTCCGCGCCGGGCGCACCCGGGAGATCGTGGTCGAGTTCCGTCTCCGCGATCGTGGGCTCGGCCGCGAACTGGCCGGCATGGTCAAGGATGGGGTCGCGTCGCGGCCGGCTTCGCAACCTGCGCCGCGTCCGCCGACCTCGGGCCGGCGACCGGCGCCACCACCGGCGTCGGGGCCGGATCGCTGACAGCGTGGCCGTCGTCCTCGCCGTCGACGCCGGGACGACCGGAGTCCGGACCATTGCGATCGACGAGCGCGGACGACCCGGTATCGCCGCGTACCGTGAGTGTCCCCAGCATTTCCCGCAACCGGGCTGGGTCGAACACGACGCCGGCGACATCTGGAACGCCACCGCCGCCACGCTGACCGAGGTCGTCGCGGGCCTCGCCGGCGAGACGGTCGCCGCTATCGGCATCACCAACCAGCGCGAGACCGCGGTGGTCTGGGACCGCACCACCGGCCGCCCCGTCCATCGGGCCATCGTGTGGCAGGACCGTCGCACTGCACCTCGTTGTGACGAGCTTCGCGCCGGTGGGAGCGAGCCCGCGATCCGCGCGACGACGGGCTTGGTGCTCGATCCGTACTTCTCGGCGACCAAGCTCGAATGGCTGCTCACGACCGGCGGCGTCAGCTCCGGCCCGGAGCTCGCGTTCGGCACCGTCGACACCTGGCTGTTGTGGAAGCTCACCGGTGGACCCGACCGCGGGGTGCACGCCACCGAGCCATCGAACGCGAGCCGCACGATGCTCTTCGACATCGACGCGCTCGACTGGTCGGACGAGCTCCTCGGCCTGTTCGGCGTCCCCCGATCGTGCCTCCCGGCCGTGCTGCCGACGAGCGGGCGTTTCGGCCTCACCGCGCCCGGCGCCGCCGCCGGGCTCACGGTGCCGGTGAGCGGGATCGCGGGCGACCAACAGGCTGCGTTGTTCGGCCAGG
>JBOGFL010000572.1:0-4737 GCA_050743285.1 Acidimicrobiia bacterium | reverse complement strand
CGGCGATGTCCTGCAGGAACTGGCTGCCGAGGATGCGGTCGGCGAGTTGGTAGAAGGGGCGGCTGGCGACGTTGAGCACGCGGGCACCGCGCTTTCCCCCGACGCGGTACGGCATCGTGAGCCAGCGGAGGAGGCGACCGCCGAAGAACTCCGCCATGCGAGCAGGGGCATCGAGAAAGTCGAGCGCGTTCCTGGTCGGCGGCGTGTCCACGATGATGAGGTCGTAGGTCCCGGTGGCGTGAATGTCGTAGAGCCGCTCCATCGCGATGTAGTCGTGGCTCTGCACGAAGCGCGCCGTCACGTTCTGGTACAGGCGATTCTCGAGGATGCGGTATGCGGACTCCTCGTCGGGCGCGTGGCGGAGCACGAGCTCGTCCCAGGAGCGCTTGGTGTCGAGCATCGCCGCCCACACTTCCCCACGCGGCTCGAGCCCCGCTCGCTTCAGGGCTTCGGTGGGCACCTGTTTCTCGACGTTCCCGAACCCTTCGAGCCCGAGGGCGTTGGCGAGCCGGCGGGCAGGGTCGATGGTGAGAACGAGCACCTTGCCGCCGAGGTATGTCGCCGCGCCGAGGGCGGAGGCCGCGGCCACCGACGTCTTGCCGACTCCACCCGACCCGCAGAAGACCGCGACCTCGCGCGTCGCCAGGAGCGGCTGCAGACTGCCCGCCTTGCCAGTGCCGTTCACAGCCCGAGCTCCTCGCCCAGCGCGTCTGCGAGCATGCGCGTGACCCGCAGACCCGTGTCACGGACGAACAGGTACGGCAGATACATCATCAGCAGTGAGACTGAGTCGGCGAGGCGGGCAAGGTGCGCGGCGCGGGTCCGACGCAACGACACTGCCAACCGGGCGCCGTCGAGGACCATTGTCGCTCCCGGACCGGCCGCGGCGGTGAGTGTTTCTCTCGGTTGAGGCTGGTTCAGCCCGGCGAACGTCTCCTCCTCGGCGTGGGTGAACAGCTCGGGTAGCACGCGGTTCACCACCACCGCGCCGAGCGGCACGGTGAGCTCGCGTTGGGCGCGGTCGACGAGCTCGATCGTCTCGTTCACCGGCATCTCTTCCGGCGTGACCACGACGTTGAGGGCGGTGATCTCCGGATCGGAAAGCAGCTCGACCATCCAGTCGAGCTGGGTGCGGATGGTGCCGACGTGCACGAGCTCCTGGATCGCGCGCGGGGCGTCGAGCTGGCCGATGACATGGCCGGTTGCCGCCGCGTCGACGACGACGAGGTCCCAGTCGGCCTCACCGTCGAGCGCCTGGCGCACCTCCCAGAGGCACTTGCCGACGGTGAGGATCTCCTTCACCCCCGGGGCGGCGGTGGCGACGAAATCGAGGGTCTTCGACAACGGTCCGAGGCGGCCGAGCACCGGGACCCGCACGTTGACCTTCAGGTACTCGCGCAGCGAGGCCTCGGTGTTGATCGTGAGCGCGCACACCCCGGGGTACACCTCGCGGGGTTCGAAGCCGACCGGGGGGTGCTCGAACAGCTCGGTGAGGTTGCCCTTGGCGTCGACCTCGATGAGCAGGACCCGCCGGCCCTGCTCGGCGGCGAGCAGCGCGGTGGCGGCCGCAACCGTGCTCTTGCCGACGCCGCCCTTGCCGGTGAAGAAGAGAAGACGGCGGTCGAGGAACCCGGGCCCGGCCGCGGACCGGGTCACGGGCCTCCGAAGCCCACCCGTTTGGAGCTGCCGTGCATGTCGACCTCGATGTACGCGAGCTTGTCGACGGGGACGCCCACCCGCCGGCCGTCCTTGTCGGTGAGCCACACGACCGGCTCGTTCCCGCCCAGTGCCTTCTCGAACGTCTTGACAACCTCGTCGACGTTGTCGCCGTCGAGCTCGAGACTCAGTTCCTTCGGTGTGTGCACCACGCCGATCCGCACGTCCATGCCTACTGCCTCGTTCCCGCTCCGCGGGCTCGACTACGCCAGGATTTCATCGAACGCCGACCCTCCGCCCGCTCCGGTCGCTCGGCGCGCAGGCTCGCGAATTGCCATCGTACTGGTCACGTAATTCGCAGCTCCGGACGGGACAGCCGCCGGGGCGCCAGCTCCTCGTCGACGCGGGCGGCGGCACCGACGAAGGCGCGGGCCGCTTCGTCGTCGGGCGCGGCCACGACGATCGGCCGGCCCTCGTCGCCGCCGATGCGCAATTCGGGTACCAACGGGACCTGGGCCAGGAGCGGCACCTCGAGGTCGGCGGCCAGCTCCTCTCCGCCCCCGGCGCCGAAGATCTCGTACGCCTTGTTGTCGTCGCCCCGGAACCAGCTCATGTTTTCGACGACGCCGACGACGTCGAGGTTGACGCGCCGGGCCATCGCCGCCGCCCGGCGTGCCACCACCTGGGCCGCGGGCTGGGGCGTCGTGACGACGACGACCTCGGCCCGGGGCAGGAACTGCGCCATCGACAGCGCGATGTCACCGGTGCCCGGCGGCATGTCGACGACGAGGTAGTCGGGCTCGCCCCAGTGGACGTCGGTGAGGAACTGCTCCAACGCCTTGTGCAACATCGGCCCCCGCCATACCACGGCCTGGTCCTCGGCCGAGAAGAAACCCATCGAGATGAGCCGCACACCGTGGGCCGATGGTGGCACGATCACGTCGTCGACAAGCTGCGGCGGGTGACGGATTCCGAGCATGCGCGGCATCGAGAAGCCCCACACGTCGGCATCGACGGCCGCGACATCGTGGCCGCGCCGGGCGAGCGCCACTGCCAGGTTCGTCGTCACCGATGACTTGCCGACGCCACCCTTGCCCGAGGAGATCGCGAGCACTCGCGTGCGGGCGTCGGTGAACGGGTTGACGCGGGGCGGCGCCGCACTGCCCGCGTCGACCACGCGCAACGGGTCGGCAACCTGGCCCTTGAGGACCGCCGCCACCTGCTTCTTCTCGTCGCCGGTCATGTCACGGAGGTCGACGTCGACGCGATCGACCTCGGGAACGCCGGCGAGGGCGTCGATCACCCGCCGCCGGATCTCGCCCGCGGAGTCAGGGAGCGGCACGGCTACGGCGACGACGACGCCCCGCTCGAGCGCGATGCCCCCGACCATGCCGAGCTCGACGATCGAGCGGCGCAGCACGGGTTCCTCGACCCCGCGCAGCACCTCTCGTATTTCCGCCTCTTGCGGCATCGCTCGTTCCTTTGGTCGCTGGCGCAAGCACCAGCTCCTCCGGCAAACGATCGGCAAAGCCGTCGCTTGCCTGCCCCATTGGTCGCTGGCGCAAGCACCAGCTCCTCCGGCAAACGATCGGCAAAGCCGTCGTTTGCCTGCCCCCGGATTTCCACTATGGACATAGGTAGAATACCGGCATGGGTCGCGACGGCCATCCGAGGGCCGGGGAACCGGCGCCCGGAGCCCTCTCGGGGGACGAGTTCAGCGCCGCCGTCGCCGCCGTCACCAGCGCGTTCGGTGCTCCGACCCGACGGGACATCTTCATCTTCGCCCGGGACGCGACCGAGGGCGTCACCGCCGCCGAAGTGGCCGATGCGTTCGAGCTGCACCCGAACGTCGCCCGTCACCACCTGGAGAAGCTCACCGCCGGCGGGTACCTGACCGTGGCGCTGTCGCGCCAGGAGTCGGCGGGACGGCCTTCGAAGCGGTACCAGGCCGCGCTACACGAGAGCCGACTCACGTTCCCTCCCCGCCGCGACGATCTGCTCGCGACGCTGCTTGCGCGCTCCCTCGAGATGCTCGACCCCGACGCCGCGACGGCCATGGCCGAGGAGGTCGGCTACGAGTACGGGCAGGCACTGGCAGCCCGCATGGGGCCGGCCGCCGCCCACCGCTCGGTGCGCACCGCGCTCGACGCGGTCGCCGACACCTTGACCGCGCACGGCTTCGACGCGCGCGCCGAACGGTACGGAAAGACGTTCGCGATCGTTGCCGAACAGTGCCCGTTCGGTGAAGCGGCCCAGCGTTACCCGCACGTGCTGTGCGCGGTCGACCGCGGCATGATCCGCGGGATGCTCTCCGGCATCTACGGCGAGACCGAGCCCCGGTTCGCCGAACGCCGGCCCCAGGGCGACCACCACTGCGTCGCCTGCGTGTGACGCGCGTCTACCTCGATCACGCCTCCACCTCGCCTCTCCGCCCGGCCGCGTTCGAGGCGATGGTGCCGTATCTCCATGAGCACTTCGCCGACCCCGGCCGCTTGCACGCCGAGGGACGCGCCACCCGCGTCGCACTCGAGAACGCCCGGGAGCAGGTCGCGACACTGTTCGGAGCCCGACCGCGCGAGGTGGTCTTCACGAGCAGCGGCACCGAGGCCATCAACACGGCAGTGTGGGGCGCGGCGGCGCGCGCCGGGAGCAGCTCGATCGTCACCACCGCGGTCGAGCACTCGGCGGTGCTCGACGCCTGCCGGCGGGCCGCCGTCGAGCTCGCGGTCATCGGTGTCGACGGTGCCGGCCACTTCGACCCCGAGGAGGTGCTCGCGGCAGTGCAGCCCGGCACCGGGCTGATCAGTGTGCAACTCGCCAACCACGAGGTGGGCACGCTTCAAGCCGCGGGCGCGGTGGCCGCAGCCGGGCGCCAACGTGGTGTCCTCGTTCACGTCGACGCGTGCGCGGCGGCGGGGCACGTGCCGGTCGACTTCGCGGCGCTCGACGCCGACCTGTGCTCGGTCACCGCACACAAGCTCGGCGGACCCAAGGGGGCGGCGGCACTCCTGGTGCGACGGGGGCTGCGCCTCCCACCGCTCGTGCTGGGCGGCGCCCAGGAGCGAGCCCGGCGCGGCGGCA
>JBOGFL010000571.1:0-4934 GCA_050743285.1 Acidimicrobiia bacterium | reverse complement strand
GCCCTCGATCTCGATTCGCGGCGGGACCGACGAGATTCAGCGCAACATCGTCGGCGAGCGCGTACTCGGGCTCCCCGGCGAGCCCCGCGTCGATCGCGACGTACCGTGGCGGACCAGTTCGGAGGCGACCAGTGACGACGTACGAAACGCTGCGTCTCGATGTGCGCGACAACGTTGCGCACCTCGAGCTGCACCGGCCCGACGCCGCCAATGCGATAACGCTCGAACTCGCGCAAGAACTCGATGCCGTCGCCCGGCGACTCCGTGACGACGACTCGGTGCGCGCGGTGCTGCTGACCGGGGCCGGGAAGATGTTCTGCGGCGGCGGCGACGTGAAGGCCTTCGTTGCCACCGGCGAGGATCTGCCCGCCCACCTCCGCGAGATCACCACGTATCTCCACGCCGGGGTGTCCCGACTCGTGCGCGCCGATCCGCCGGTTGTCGCCGCGGTGCAGGGCAGCGCGGCGGGTGCCGGTCTCGGCCTCGTGGCCGCGGCCGACCTGGTGGTAGCGGGCGAGTCGGCCAAGTTCGTGATGGCGTAAACCGGCATCGGCCTCACGCCCGATGGCTCGTCGACGTGGTTCCTCCCGCGGGTCGTCGGCATGCGGCGCGCCCTCGAGCTCACCCTCACCAACCGGGTCCTCAGCGCAGCCGAGGCGCTCGATTGGGGACTGGTCACGCGGGTGGTTCCCGACGACAGCCTCGCCGACGAGGCGCGCGGGCTCGCTACCGAACTGGCGGCCGGTCCCACGTGTTCGCTCGGCGCCGCCGCCCGCTTGATTCGCGGCGCGCTCGACGAGAGTCTCGAGTCCCAGATGGAGCGGGAGAGTGAGGAGCTCTCGGCCGCGGCTGCCCGGCCCGACGCCACCAAGGGCCTCGCCGCCTTCGTGGAGAAGCGCAAACCGGGCTTCAGAGACTGACGTTGGCTCCGGCGGCTCGCAGGAACGCGCACGCGTCGACCATCTTCCCGGCGAGGATTGACGTGCGCATGTGAACTACGGTTCACTTCGAACACCATGACCACCCCGCAGGTTCCCGTCGCCGAAGTCCAGCGTGAACAGACGTTAACGGAAAGTGAAGAGGGCACGCCCGCCGCCCGATCGCCGATGGTTTTGCAAGACGCATCGGCGGGCACCCTCTGCCTGCGAGGGGCACGGGAGGCCGGCGAAGGAATGACGTTGTATAGGTATCGGCTGGTCGCCTGGTCCCGGCGGCACGTGTTCATCATCTCTGCGGCCGCCGGCATCGCGGCCGGTGTTCTCGCAGCCGCAATCGCGGGGAACGGTCTCTACGGGACGCTCGACGGGAGCCGCTCGGCCGCGTCGGCCTCGACGATTGCCGAGTCCGCCGGTCTCGGCGTTGACGGGAGGCCGGGGCGCGAGGCCAATCCCGCTCGGGCAACCATCCCGGCTGCGCCGCCGGTCGGGCCGCCCGCTTCCGCACCGCCGAATCCCAGACCGCGGGCGCCGGTGCCCGTCGCTGCGTCTTCGTCCCAACCCGTGACCCTTCCCGCCCTGCCCACCGCTTCCGTGCCCACGGTCATTCCTCTCGATGACGCGACTGAGGACGTCAACGAGCTTGTCGCCGACGTTCAAGGGCTCGTCGACGAGGTGCCGAGCCTCCCGCGCCTTGGCTAAGACGCGTTGCGAAGGCGGCGGGCGCCGATGCCGGCGAGGATCAGCCCACCCACGAGCAGCTTGATCGCGACGATCCAAAGCGTGATGTCGCGAGCCGCGTTGCTTTCGACGCGCACGATGTCGCCGGGGTCATCCGGGTCGTAGCGGACCTCTACTTCGTCGCCGACACGGTCCTCGCCCCGACCCGAACGCACCCCCTCGCGGGCGACCACCTGTTCTCCGTCCTCCGTGAGGAACTGCAGCCGCTTCTCGCCGTTCACTTCGACGACGGTCGCGGTCGCGGGTTCGCCGTCGCGCCGCAACGCCGCGTCCCGGCGCTGGAGCGACAACACGAGGGCCGCGACCACCGCGCCGATCACCAGGCACGCGATGCCTCCGATGACGAGCCACCGGGCGCCGCGGCGGCTCACCGGATGCGCGACGGCCGGCGTCGCCGGATCGGGTATCCGCCGGGCCGGACGTTCGCCGATGCGGAGTGCGTCGTAGCGCCGGCGGCGCTCGGGATCGCGCAGCACCCGGTACGCGAGGGTGACCCGCTTGAAGCGGTCGGCGGACGCCCGGTCGCGCGGGCGGGTGTCGGGATGTAGGTCCTTGGCCAGGGCGCGGAAGGCCGCCGCGATCTCCCCGCCGGTGGCGTCGGTCGTCACGCCCAACTCCGCGTAGTAGTCAGTCGCCAGCGCCTGGCGCGTCGTCGCCACGGCCCCAGTGTCGCGGCTCGCGCCGGGCGGCGGTAGGCGGCTCGTGCCTGGCGGCGCGCCGTTCCCGATAGCGTGCACGCAAGCTCGTAGTACTGCGTGAACCTCACCGTGTCGCCGTCGAAGCCGAGATCTGTCCAGAAGCGGCGTGCCTCGTCGTGCTCCGCGCACACATGCGTACAGACAGGCCGGGCGCCGTTCTTCCCGGAACTGCGTCATCGCCGCCTTCGCCGGCCGCCCGTTCGTGCCGGCCTGCCGCACCGCCGCCCCGACGTAGAGCTCGTGGATCTCACCGCCCGTGCCCGGAAGCAGCGGATCTCGCGTGAACTGGCCGGCGACGAAGCCGCGATGGGAGCCTGACGGTGGCGCACCTGGTGGTCTGGAAGGGCATCGACGAATGGCGCAGCGAGGTGGCGACCGTCGAGCTCACTGCCGACGGCGTGCAGGCCCGGGGCACGCAGGTCGGCCTCCACCCGCTCCCGTACCGCCTCGACTACGACCTCGACGCGGGCGACGGGTTCGTGACCCGGCGGCTGCGGGTCGATGTTGCCGGGAGCGACTGGCACCGACGCGTCGACCTCAGCCGCAAGCACGACGGCGAGTGGCGGTGTATCGCGGAGACGCACGGTGACGCGCCGGTGCCGGCGGCGGGCGGCGACCCCGACCCGTTGATCGGCGCGCTCGACTGTGACCTCGGCCTGTCCCCGCTCACCAACCTCATGCCGATCCGCCGTCACGCGTTGCATGAAGGCCCCAGTGAGGTCGAGATCCTCGCCGCGTGGGTTTCGGTGCCCGACCTCGCGGTGCACGCGTCGGCGCAGCGGTACGAGCATGTCCGGCGCACTGACGACGGTTCGGTGGTGCGCTTCGTCGACCTCGGGTTGCACCGCGGCTTCGAAGCCGAGCTCGATCTCGATCGCGAAGGACTCGTGCGCTTCTATCCGGACCTCGCGCTTCGTCTCGATGACCGGACGTAGTATCCGGCCATGAGCCCGACCGCGTTTCTTCACCCTTATGCCTCTCCGGCCAGTGACAACTTCGTCACGATCGCGCGCGGGGAGGGTGCCGTTGTTTTCGACGACGAGGGGAATCGTTACGTCGACGCGATGGCAAGCCTCTGGTACTGCAATGTCGGCCACGGAAGGACTGAGATCGCCGACGCCGTCGCTGACCAGATGAAGACCTTGGAGGCGTACCAGACCTTCGACATCTTCACGAACGAGCCCGCCGAGCGAATCTGCACCGAGCTCGCCGGACTGGCGCCGATGCCCGGCGCGCGCGTGTTCCTGACGTCGTCGGGATCGGAGGCGGTCGACTCCGGGATCAAGCTCGCGCGCATCGCCCAGGCCCGCCGGGGCGAGCCGCAGCGGACCGTCGTGGTCGGTCGCACGTACGCGTACCACGGTGTCACCTACGGCGGTCTGTCGGCGCAGGGCCTGCCCGCCAACCAGGAGGGGTTCGGCCCGCTGCTCCCCGAGGTCGAGCACGTCGACAACGACGACATCACCGCGCTCGAGAAGCTGTTCGCCAACCGCGGTGACGAGATCGCGGTGGTGCTCGCGGAGCCGGTGATCGGCGCCGGCGGCGTGCGCCCGCCGGTACCCGGCTATCTCGCCGAGGTTCGGCGCCTCTGCGACGCCCACGGCGCGTACCTCCTCTTCGACGAGGTGATCTGCGGCTTCGGTCGCCTGGGGCAGTGGTGGGGCGCGCAGTTCTACGACGTGCAGCCCGACCTGGTGACCTTCGCCAAGGGCGTGACGTCGGGCTACGTACCGCTGGGCGGCGTGCTCGTGGGCCAAGCGGTGCGGGATGCGCTGGAGGGTGACGCCGGCTTCATCCTGCGGCACGGGCACACGTACAGCGGGCACCCGACCGCCTGCTCCGCCGGTCTGGCGGCACTCGAGATCACGAAGCGCGAAGACCTCCTGAGCCGGGCCGCGCCCATCGGCGCCCGCCTGTCGCAGGGCTTCGATGAGCTCCTCGATGCCGGCGATGTTGTCGACGTGCGCGGTGAGGGCGCGGTGTGGGCGGTCGAGCTGCCCAACGGCGTCTCCGCGATCGACGTGCGGCGGGCGATGCTCGAGCGCGGCGTGATCAGCCGTCCGATAGTGAACGCGCTCGCGTTCTGCCCCCCTCTCGTGATCGAAGACGCCGATCTCGACAAGATCGTCGTGGTGCTCGGTGAGGCGGTGAAGGCCGCGTAAGGACGGCTACCGGCCTCGTTCTTCAGCGTCACGTCTCGAGGATGATGTCACGTCGTCGTGAACGCGGGGCGTGCCCCTTCGACCGAGTGGGATCAGGCCAGCGATTGCAGGAGCGCCATGGTTCGCTCGCGTTCGGCTCGCGGCGCGAAGACCGCGGCGACAAACTCGGTCGCGCCGGTGTCGCAGATCCGAGTGATCTGGTCGCGCACCGCTTTCTCGTCTCCGACGATCGCGACCGACTCCGGGCCGTCGGCGCCTTCCCGGTCGAGCATCGCCCGGTAGGACGGGAGGAACCCGTAATGCGCGAACACCTTGGCCGCGCGCTGGCGGGCGGCGTCGGGATCGTCCGACACGTACACCGGGAGTCCGGCCGCGATCTGTGGCGCAGGGCGCCCGGC
>JBOGFL010000570.1:0-2943 GCA_050743285.1 Acidimicrobiia bacterium | reverse complement strand
CTGTCTACAGTATCAAGTTTGCCGTCCAAGGACGCCGGAGGCGCCGTGACAATGACCGAGTTCCTGCTGTTCCTGCACATCCTCCTGGCGATCCTGCTCCTCGGGCCGCTGTTCCTCGGCCACTTCGTGATGCCCTTCGCCCTGCGGCGGGGCCGTGACCTCCTCCCCCTGGCCCGCTTCCTCCACGTGCTCGAGAGCCGGGTCGGCCCCGCGACCCTTCTGATCGCGGTGGTCGGGATCCTGCTGGTGGAAGACATCGGGTTCGGCTACGGCGATCTCTGGATCTGGTTGTCGATCGTGCTGGTGCTCGTGGCGACGGTGGTCGGCGGCGCCCTGATCGGGCCGACCGAGAAGGCGGCGATCGCGGCCGTCGAGAGTGGCGCCAGCCCGTCGGCGCTCATCGTGCGCGTGCAGCTGCTCGGGCTCGTGAACGTCGCGATCCTGATCGCGATCCTCTGGATGATGATCGACAAGCCCGTCTAAGGGGCGAGCGGTCGTCCGATCAGCTCGGCGGTCTCGGACGCGATCCGCGCCGTCGTCGGCACGAGCTCATCGAGGAGCTCGAGCGCGAACGGAGCCGGCGCGTCGCCCATGCACACGAGCCGGGCGATGACGCGTTGCTGGTCCTCGAGGACGCGCGCCATCAGGTAACTCGCGGTGCTGCCGGGGCCGTGGGCTTCGTCGACGAACACCGCCGCCGGGTGTTCGCGCACGACTCGCAATACGTCGGCGACGGGGAGGGGCACGATCGTCCGGAGGTTCAGGACCGACGCGTCGACGCCGTGTTCGCCGAGGATCTCGGCGGCGGCGAGCGCGCGCTGGGTCATCAACGAGTAGGCGACGATGACGACGTCAGTGCCCTCCCGAAGGATGTCGGCACGCCCGATGGCGGCGTCGGGCGCGGGTGGGATCGGCCCGATCGCGTCGGCCAGGAGGAGGTGGTCGACGATGAGCACGGGGTCGTCGAGGTTGAAGGCCGCGTGGACGAGGCCGTCGACGTCGGCCGGCGTCGCCGGCGCGAAGATGCGCAGGCCGGGCGCGTTCTGGAGCATCGCTTGCGGCTCGTGTTCGTGTTGCGCGCCCGACGAGCGGCGCGACCCCGCCATCACGTGGAAGACCACCGGCGCGCTGACCTGACCGCCCGACAGGTACCGGATGTTCGGCGCCTCGTTCACCACCTGGGGCCAGGCGTAGAACATGAAGCTGGCGGTGCCGATCGACACGAGTGGACGCAGCCCGGCCATGGCGGCGCCGATGCCGAAGCCGCACTGTGCGAGCTCGCTGATCGGGGGATTCAGCACGCGGTCGGCGTGCCGCTCCATGAGCCCGTCCGGTGGGTTGAACGGCGCGCTGAAGTAGGCGCCGACCAGCACGATCCGTTCGTCGGCTTCGACCTCGCGCGAGACCGCGTCGGCCCGGGCGCGCCAGTACTCGGTCGGCATCACGCCCCGACCACGTCGGTGGTGGCGGCGGAGGCGGGTGCGGGCGCGGCCTCGCGCGCCGCGGTGAGCGCCTGCTCCACTTCAGCGGTGACGGCGTCGCCGATGCGGCGCAGATCGTCGAGCGCAACGCCCGCGGCCAGGAGCCGGCGGCACTCCCGGAGCACCGGGTCGTGCCGCGCCGACCACGGGTCGGTGGCCCTGTCGGTCGTCGCGTCGGCGAGGTCGGTCGGGCCGGTGGCGTCGTGGGGCATGAACGTCGCGTTGCCCGGCCACGGCACCGACCGGGCGTCGAGGAACGCGGGACCGCGCCGTCGCCGCGCCTCGTCCGTCAGGCCGCCGAGGGCCGCGGTGACAGCGGCGGCGTCGCCCCCGTCGACCTCGGAACCCAAGATGCCGTACACCTCGGCGATCGCGAGCAGCGACGGCGCCGTCAGTGCCGCGGTGGCCCGACACTCGGCCGGGACTGCGTTGTTCTCGCAGACGAACACGACCGGCAACTTCCACAGCGCGGCCAAGTTGAGGCTCTCGTGGACCGCGCCCTCCCCGAACGCGCCGTCGCCGAAGAAGCAGAAGCACACCGCATACGGGTTCCGCCGACGGGCGGCGTAGGCGAGGCCGAGGGCCAACGGCACCCCGCCGCTGACCATCGCGCTGGTGTGCAGGATGCCGACCTGCGGGTCGGCGAGATGGATGCTGCCGGCCCGGCCGCGCTGGGGCCCGAGGTCCCGACCGAAGACCTCGGCGAACATGGCTGCGAGGTCGGAGCCGAGCGCAGCCAGCTGCGCATGGTTCCGGTACGTCGTGCTCACGAGGTCGTCGGGCCGGCGCACCGCGGCCAGCGCCGCCGCGGTGGCTTCGAGACCGATGGAGACGTGGTAATGGCCGCGGATCTCGTGCGCGTTGGCGAGCAGCGCCTCGTCGAAGCGGCGGGCGCGCAGCATCGCTTTGAGCAGCGCCGGGCTGGCGGTCACGTCTCGACCAGCTCCTTGATGGCCAGGCGCACTTCGCCGACGTCGAGCATGTAGGCGTCTTCGAGGGTCGCGGCGGCCGGAATCGGCGTCGCCGGCGATGTCAGACGGCGGACGGGCGCGTCGAGCACCCAGAAGCCCTCGTCGGCGACCGCGGCCGCCAGGGCCGACGACACACCCCCGCCGGCGGCTTCGTCGTGCAGCACGAGGAGCCGGGACGTGCGCCGCACCGACTCCAGGACCGTATCGCTGTCGAGTGGGGCGATGCGTTGGATGTCGACGATCTCGACCGAGGCGTCCGATTCTGCCGCCGCCTGACGGGCGAGGTGCACGAGCCGGCCGGTTGCCGCCACGGTGATGTCGTCGCCCGCCTCCACGATCCGGCCCCGCCAGGGCGACGCGCTGGGATCGCCGGGCAGCGGTGCCCGGCTGTAGAGCAGCGATCGGTCGACGGACACGACGACGGGGTCGGGGTCGTCGAGCGCGGTCTCGACCGCGGCCCCGGCGGCGTCGGGGCTGGAGGGCGCGAGCAC
>JBOGFL010000569.1:0-4103 GCA_050743285.1 Acidimicrobiia bacterium | reverse complement strand
CCTCGCGACCGCGTCGGCCGACCCGTCGATGGGCTCGTCACCCCGCCAGACGACCCCGTCGAGGTCGAGGCAAACGACGGGCCTACCTCCCGCGGGAGTCGCCACCGCCTAGCCAGCGGCGGCGTCGCCGGCCTTGGCGAGCGCGTCGCGGTAGTCGTCGCTCTCCGGGCACATTGCGACCGCGAGCTTCAGGTGGCGGCGGGCGCCGAGGCGATCTCCCTCGCGGAGCAAGGCGAGGCCGAGCCCGTAGAGGGCGTAGTCGTTGACCGGATCGATTTCGACGGCGCGCGCGAATTCGTCCCGGGCGGCGGCAAAGCGCCCGGTGCTGAAGTATGCGCGCGCCAGCGTCTCCCGGATCGACCCGGAGTCGGGCTCGAGATCCCGGGCCCGCTCGAGGACGACGACCGCGGCGTGGGGGTTCGACCCCGCCAGCAGGCGGCTGCCCTCCTGATAGGCCTCGTACGCGTATGGCTGATTCAATGCAACACCGTGCCTGAGCTGCTTCCGTTTCGCGGCCTCCGCTACGCCGGCGCGCCGCGTGCTGACGGCTGCCCGGACGTGAGCCCACTGATTGCCCCACCCTACGACGTGATCGACGACCCGTCCGTTCTGGAGGCCCGTCACCCGAACAACGCGGTGCGCCTGATCCTTCCCGGCGACGACGCCGGTGGCGACCGGTATGCCGCGGCCGCAACCCGGTTGCGGGCGTGGACCGCAGATGGCGTGCTCGCCGCCGACGCCGGGCCCCGTCTGTACCGCTACTCGATGCGGTTCACCCGACCGGACGGCACCGACGGCCACACCGTCGGCGTCGTCGGCGCGCTGCAGCTCCCGACCCGAGAGGGGACGGTGCTTCCCCACGAACGGACCCTGCCCAACGCCAAGTCGGACCGGCTGGCGCTCCTGCGGGCGACCCGAGCCAATCTGGATCCGATCTGGGTCTTGTCCCTCGCCAACGGGCTCACGCAACTCGAGGGCGACGACGACGAGGCACTGGCCTGCGGGACCGACGACGAGGGTGTGGCGCACCGGCTGAGCGCCATCGATGATCCCGCGCGCATCGCGGCGATCGCGGAAGCCGTCGCGTCGGCGCCGGTGGTGATCGCCGACGGCCACCACCGCTTCGAGACCGCCCGCACCTACCAGGCCGAACAACCCGACGAACCCGGCGCGGCCGCGATCATGGCGCTGGTGGTCGAGTGCGCGGCCGACGAGTTGCACGTGGCACCGATCCACCGCGTCATACACGGTGCGGCCGACCTCCGGGCGCATCTCGGTGCGTGGTTCGAGCTGGCGCCGTTGGGTGCGGATACCGACCCCGCCGTCGACGGACTCCCGCGCAAAATGATCGATCGGGGCGCGCTCGGCCTCGTGGATCGGGACGGGGTCGCGCTCCTCACCCCGACGCCGGCTCTCGAACAACGACTGGCCGAGCTCCCCCGCGAACTCCAGGGCGTCGATGCGGCGCGGGTCGACATGGCGATCGGCGCGCTGAACGTCGACGTCTCGTACCGCGCCAGTGCACCGGCAGTCACCGCCGCGATCCGCGCCGGCACGCCCGACGCCGCCATCCTGCTCCGGCCCGTCTCCGTCGATCAGATCCGTGCGGTTGCCGCCGCCGGTCTGCGGATGCCCCAAAAGACCAGCTACTTCTGGCCCAAGCCTCGGACCGGAATGGTGTTCCGCCAGTTCGACACTTGACGCCGCGGTGGGTTCACCGAATGCGGGTGACACCGTTCGAGAACGTCGCGCCGGGTTCGGTTGCCGACGGCCGCCGTGCCGGGAACTCGTTTGTCGATCGCTGCCTTGGCGGACCAGCCCTGCGGGGGCGGGTCCAGACGCCCGCTCGGACGTCGGCTCAGCCGACGTCCCAGACGCTGCCCGACTCGATGAGTGCGCGCAGGTCACCCGGGCCCGAGCGCTCCTGGGCCCCGACCAGCTGCTGCTGCACCACGTCCTCGTAGACCGGACGCTCGGCGCTGCGGAACACGCCCACGGGTGTGGGCACCGTGGGCTGGTCGGCCAGGCGCGAAAGTGCGAACGCGAGTGCAGGATCGGGCCGGTTCTCGTCGTGGACGAGGAGCATGTCCTCGCCGACCTCGGCGACGTCGACGATCTGGGCCTCGCCCCGCTCGTCGAGCACGACGCCGTGCTCGCGGTTGGCGCCGAAGCGCACCGGCTCACCGTGTTCGAGCTCGATGAGCATCTCGGGGCGTTGGTCCTTGGCCAGGATCTGCTCGAAGGCGCCGTCGTTGAACACGTTGCAGTTCTGGTAGATCTCGACGAACGCGCCGCCGCGGTGCTGGTGAGCGCGCCGGAAGGTCTCCTGCATGTGCTGACGGTCCATGTCGTGGGTACGGGCCACGAACGTCGCTTCCGCACCGATGGCAAGGGAGATCGGGTTGAACGGGAAGTCGACCGAACCGAACGGAGTCGACTTCGTGACCTTCCCGACTTCGCTCGTCGGGGAGTACTGGCCCTTGGTGAGGCCATAGATCTGGTTGTTGAAGAGAAGGATCGTGAGGTTCACGTTGCGCCGGAGCGCGTGGATGAGGTGGTTCCCACCGATCGACAGACCGTCGCCGTCGCCGGTGATCACCCACACGTGCAGGTCGGGGCGCGCCAGCGCGACACCGGTCGCGATCGCGGGGGCCCGACCGTGGATGGTGTGCATCCCGTAGGTGTTCATGTAGTACGGGAAGCGGCTCGAGCAGCCGATGCCCGAGATCATGACCATCTCTTCGGGCTTCACGTCCAGCTCGGGCATCAGGAGCTGCACCGCGGTGAGGACCGAGTAGTCGCCGCAGCCCGGGCACCAGCGGACCTCCTGGTCGGACTGGAAGTCCTTGCGCGCCAGCTTGGTGGGACCGCCGTTTTCGTCAGCCATCAGTCGAGCATCTCCAGGATCTTCGCCTCCACCTCGGAGGCCTTGAACGGCACGCCCGCAACCTGGTTGAAGCCCTGGGCGTCGACGAGGAACTCGGCCCGAACCACGCGCCGCAGCTGCCCGAGATTCATCTCGGGAACCAGAATCCGCTGGTAGCGCGCCAACACGTCGCCGAGATTCGCCGGCAACGGGTTCATGTGGACGAGGTGCGCGTGGTCGACCTGCTTGCCCACGTTGCGGACCCGCCGCACCGCCTCCTTCGTGATGCCGTCGGTGCTCCCCCACGACAGCACCAACAACTCGGCGTCCTCGACGGCGTTGACCTCGATCGGCGGGATGTCGCGCGCGATCCCAGCGACCTTGTCGGCGCGGATCCGGACCATGTGGTCGTGGTTCTCGGGCTCGTAGTCGACGTTGCCGCTGCCGTCGGCCTTTTCGAGCCCGCCGATTCGGTGCATGAGACCGGGCGTGCCCGGCACCGCCCACGGGCGGGCCAGCGTCTCCGGGTCGCGCAAGTAGGGCCAGAACTCGCCGTCGTGGTTGGGCTCGGTCGCGAACGGCACCGAGATGTCGGGCAACGTGTCGACGTCTGGGAAAAGCCACGGTTCGGCACTGTTGGCGAGATACCCGTCGCTGAGCAGGATCACGGGTGTGCGATACTTGACCGCGATCCGCACCGCCTCGAACGCGGCGTCGAAGCAGTGGCTCGGCGACGCCGCCGCCACCACCGGCAGCGGCGCCTCGCCGTGGCGACCATGGATCGCCAGCAGCAGGTCGCCCTGCTCGGTCTTGGTGGGCAGCCCGGTGGACGGGCCGCCGCGCTGCACGTCGACGACGATCAACGGCAGCTCGAGGCTGATCGCGAGACCCAGTGTCTCCGCCTTCAGGTCGAGGCCGGGACCCGACGTCGCGGTGACGCCGAGGTGTCCGGCGAAGGCCGCCCCGAGCGCGATGCCGATGGCGCCGATCTCGTCCTCGGCCTGCACCGTGCGGACCCCGAAGTTCTTGTGGCGCGACAGCTCGTGGAGAATGTCGGAGGCCGGGGTAATTGGATACGACGCGTAACAGATCGGCAGCTTCGACTGCTGCGACGCGGCGATCAGCCCGTAGGCGAGCGCCAGGTTGCCGGTGACATTGCGGTAGCGCCCCGGCGGAAGCTGCGCGGGCTGCACCTCGAACGGGACGTCGAACAGCTCGGCGGTCTCGCCGAAGTTGT
>JBOGFL010000568.1:0-5239 GCA_050743285.1 Acidimicrobiia bacterium | reverse complement strand
GATGTCGAGTGCACCGTCGTCGAGGCGCGCGCTCGGTGCGATGCGCATCCCGCCCGCGTACGAGTCCCCGTTCGCGAACGCCACCAGCCACGCCCGGATCTCGCGGGGCTCGCCGTCGTCGAGGGTGAGGCGCAACCGCTGCGGCTTGTAGACCGCCAGGGTGCGCACCACCGCCACGACGTACAGCGTCGTCCCCGAGAGGCGATTGACGCCGTTCGCCCAGCGGTTCGCCTCCGCGTCGAAGCCCGTGTTGGCCACCGACGTGAACCAGCGATCGCCGACTCGCCCGAGGTCGACCAGGAGCTCTTTGCCGTCACGCAGCAAGTCGACCGCCGCCAGTGGTTTGCGGTGGTCAATGTTGAGCGTTCGGGCGAAGTCATTGCCCGCGCCGAGGGGGACGATCGCCAGCAGTCCGTCCGACTCGGCCGCGATCCCGGCGAGTTCGGCCACCAGGCCGTCGCCACCGCAGGCGACGACGTCCCGGCCCGCCGCGAACGCCGCCCGCGCGATCCGGGCCGGGTCGTCGGGACCGGCCGACACCACCACATCCACGTCGAGGTCGGACGCCGCCAGCGCCGCCCGCAGCTTGGGCAGCAGCTTCCTGCTGCGGCCCCGGCCCGCGGCCGGGTTCACGATCGCTGTCCACACCACGGATCCTGAAGCTAGTGGGGCGGTACCTTGAGCCGCGTGGCCCCCGACCGAGATCCGTTGCCGCGTCACGTCGCGATCGTCATGGACGGCAACGGGCGGTGGGCCCGCAACCGGGGCCTCAAGCGAACCGACGGCCACGCGGCGGGAGAGGAAGCGCTCTTCGACACCGCCGAGGGCGCGCTCGAGCTCGGGATCGAGTGGCTGACTGTGTACGCGTTCTCGACCGAGAACTGGCGCCGGCCCGTCGACGAGGTTCGCTTCCTCATGGGTTTCAACGAACGGCTGCTCCTCGAGCGCCGGGACGAGCTCCACGAGCGGGGCGTGCGGGTGCGGTTCATCGGGCGCCGGGGCGGGCGGGTGCCGGCCCGGGTGCGGCGCCGCATCGAGGAGACCGAGGCCATGACCCGGCGCAACACGAACATGACCCTGACCTTCGCGTTCAACTACGGCGGCCGGGCCGAGCTTGCCGACGCGGCCCGTGACATCGCCCGGGCGGCGGCCGCGGGTGAGCTCGATCCGGCGCGGGTGAACGAGCGGACCGTCGCCCGCCACCTGTACGCCCCCGACATGCCCGACCCCGACCTCCTGATCCGCACGTCGGGGGAGTACCGCATCTCGAACTATCTGCTGTGGGAGCTCGCCTACGCCGAGCTGGTCTTCACCGAAGTGCTGTGGCCCGACTTCCGGCGCGGCGACCTCGAAGCCGCGGTCGCCGAGTACCAGCGCCGCGAACGCCGCTTCGGTGCGGTCGACACCTGACCCGCGATGATGCGTCCCTCATGCGCTTCTACGCAGCATGAGGGACGCATCATCAGGGTCACAGCCGCGTAACTACACTGATGTCGTGGCGCTGTACCGGGACCAGGGTGTGGTGCTGCGCACCATCAAGCTCGGGGAGACCGACCGGATCATCTCGCTGCTCACCCAGGGCCACGGCAAGGTGCGGGCGGTCGCCAAAGGTGTACGGCGGCCCGGGAGCAGGTTCGGGGCGCGCCTCGAGCCGACCGGGCACGTTGCCGTCCAGCTGTACCGCGGCCGTGAACTCGACGTCGTCACGCAGGTCGAGACCCTCGACGCCAACCGCGCCGTTCGGGAGCACTACGGGCTGCTGACCCACGCCATCGCGATGCTCGAGGCCACCGACCAGGTGGCCCAGGAACGGGAGTGCAACCCGGCGCTCTACCGCATGCTCGTGGGCGCATTGCGCACGCTGGCGAGCGCGCCGGCCCCGGTGGTGGCGCCGGCGTTCTTCTGGAAGCTGCTCGCCCTCGAGGGCTTCGAGCCCATGCTCGAACTGTGCGTCCGCTGCGGCGACGAGAACGGCCCGTTCGCGACCATCGATCTCGGCGAGGGCGGCGTGCTGTGCTCGCAGTGCGCGACGTTCGGCGGCCGGCGCGTCCAACCCGAGACGCTCGCCGCGCTGGCCGGTCTCCTGAACGGCGGTTTGGCGCGGGCGTTGAACGAGCCCCCGCCACCGGCAATCGTCACCGAACTGGAGACGCTCGGGATCGCCGCACTCGAGTACCACCTCGAACGGCGTCTGCGCAGCGCCGCGCTCCTGTAAGCGCGAATTTGTCGCAAGGTCGTTCGGTAGCATCACCTGATGGCTGCTTCGCCCGACGTCATGGATCGCGTCGTCAATCTGTGCAAGCGGCGCGGCCTCGTGTTCCCGTCCAGCGAGATCTACGGCGGGTTCCGGTCGACGTGGGACTACGGCCCGCTCGGCGTCCTGCTCAAGCGCAACGTGAAGGACGCGTGGTGGCGGTCGATGGTGCAGCTCCGGGGCGACATTGTCGGCCTCGACGCCGCCATCCTCATGCACCCCCGGGTCTGGGAGGCGAGCGGACACCTGGAGACCTTCACCGACCCGCTCGTCGAGTGCCGTCAATGCCATCAGCGGTTCCGGCCCGACCACCTGCCCGAGTCGGGTGCCTGCCCGAACTGCGGGAACAAGGAGTTCACCGAGGCCCGTCAGTTCCACCTGATGTTCAAGACCTTCGTGGGTCCGCTCGAGGACGAGTCCAACGTCGCCTACTTCCGGCCCGAAACCGCGCAGGGCATCTTCGTGAACTTCGCGAATGTCCTCACCGCGTCGCGCAAGAAGCCCCCATTCGGGATTGCCCAGATCGGGAAGTCGTTCCGCAACGAGATCACACCAGGGAACTTTTTGTTCCGGACCCGCGAGTTCGAGCAGATGGAGATGGAGTTCTTCGTCCCGCCCGAGGACGCCCCGCAGTGGTTCGAGTACTGGTGCCAGGAGCGGATGCGCTGGTACACGGGCCTCGGCATCGCCCAGGACCTGCTGCGCATGCGCCCGCACGACCCCGACGAGCTGTCGCACTACTCGGCCGGCACCTCGGACGTCGAGTACGACTTCCCGTGGGGTTGGGGTGAGCTCGAAGGTGTCGCCAACCGCACCGACTACGACCTGACGCGGCACTCCGAGTTTTCGGGTGAGGACCTCAGCTACTACGACCAGGACACCGGTCGCCGCTACGTGCCGTACGTCATCGAACCTGCCGCCGGCGCCGACCGCACCACGCTCGCGTTCCTGCTGGCGGCGTACCACGAGGAAGAGGTGCGCGGCGAGCGACGCACGGTGCTGCGCCTCGACTCGCGGCTCGCACCGGTCAAGGTCGCGGTGCTGCCGCTGTCGCGCAACGAGCGCCTGGTCCCGGTAGCCGAGGAAGTCGCCGAGAGCCTGCGGCCGCACTTCCAGATCGACATCGACAGCGCCGGTTCGATCGGCCGCCGCTACCGCCGCCAGGACGAGGTCGGCACGCCGCTCGGAGTGACCGTCGACTTCGACACCCTCGACGACCGCGCCGTGACCGTGCGCGACCGCGACACGATGGACCAGGACCGCGTCTCGCTCGACAAGCTCCTCGGTTGTCTGCGCGAACGGCTCGAGTCGTCCGCTCAGTAGGCTCGTCGCACAACTCGCGCGAAGACAGCAAGAAGAGGAGTTATGGCGTACGTGTACCCCTTCGAGAAGGGCTCGAAGGAGCAGAAGTACCTGCTGGGGGGCAAGGGAGCGAACCTCGCCGAGATGACGAATCTTGGCCTCCCGGTGCCGCCGGGGTTCACGATCACCACCGACGCCTGCAAGGCATACTTGGCCGCCGACGGGAAGCTGCCCGACGGGCTCATGGGCGAGGTGGAGCAGGCCCTCGCCGTCCTCGAACGCGACATGGGGAAGCGCCTCGGCGACGGCACCGATCCCTTGCTCGTGTCGGTCCGGTCGGGGGCGCCGTTCTCGATGCCCGGGATGATGGACACGGTGCTGAACCTCGGGCTCAACGACGAGTCCGTGAAGGGCCTCGCCAAGCAGACCGACAACGAGCGGTTCGCCTTCGACTCGTACCGGCGCTTCGTCCAGATGTTCGGCAAGATCGTGCTCGACATCCACGGCGATCTCTTCGAAGAGGCCCTCGCCGACCTCCGGCGTGAGCATGGCGTCGCCACCGACCCCGAGCTCGCCGCCGACGCGCTGGCCGGCCTGGTCGAGACCTTCAAGGGCATCGTGAGAACCGAAGCGGGCGTCGACTTCCCGCAGGCGCCGCACGAGCAGCTGCGGTACGCGATCGAGGCCGTCTTTCGCTCGTGGAACGGCCGTCGCGCCCGCGACTACCGCAAGCTCGAGAGCATCCCCGACGATCTCGGCACCGCGGTCAACGTGCAGACAATGGTGTTCGGCAACAAGGGCGACGACTCGGGGACCGGCGTCGCATTCACCCGCGACCCCGCAACCGGTGAGCGCCGCCCGTACGGCGACTTCCTCCGCAACGCCCAGGGCGAAGACGTCGTGGCCGGCATCCGGGTCACCGAGCCCCTCGACGAGATGGGCGGCTACTTCCCGAAGCCGCACGAAGAGCTGCTCCAGGCGATGAGCGCGCTCGAGACGCACTACCGCGACATGTGCGACATCGAGTTCACGATCGAGCAAGGCCGGCTGTTTCTGCTCCAGACCCGGGTCGGGAAGCGCACCGCGGCAGCGGCGCTGCGGATGGCCACCGAGATGGCCGACGAAAGCCTCATCGACAAGCCCACCGCGGTGCTGCGGGTCGCGCCCGAACAGCTCGACCAGCTCCTGCATCCCCAATTCGACCCGGGCGCCGCCTACGACGTGCTCACGAAGGGCTTGAACGCGTCGCCGGGCGCAGCGGTCGGGAAGGTGTACTTCACCGCCGACGACGCCGAGGCCCGTCACGACGCGGGTGAGGACGTGCTCCTCGTACGGCCGGAGACGTCGCCGGACGACCTCCACGGGATGATCGCGGCCGAGGGCATCCTGACTTCGCGTGGCGGGCTGGTCAGCCACGCCGCGGTGGTGGCCCGAGGCATGGGGAAGCCCGCGATCTGCGGCGCCGACAGCGTTGCCATCGACCTCGAGGCCAAGGAGTTCTGGGTCGGTGACACCGTCGTGCACGAGGGCGACGTCGTCTCGATCAACGGAACCAGCGGCGAGGTGGTGGTCGGACCGGTCCCCGTCGTGACGCCCGAGCCAACGGGCCCGTTCACGATCTTGCTCGAGTGGGCCGACGAGTTCCGCACCCTCGGTGTGCGGGCAAACGCCGACCTCCCGCAC
>JBOGFL010000567.1:0-9260 GCA_050743285.1 Acidimicrobiia bacterium | reverse complement strand
GAGCATCTGCCGAGCCGCAGCGGCGCGAGACCGTCGGCTTCGGTACGTTCGCCACGATCGCAACCTCGGCGCGGCTCCGAACTACAACGCAGTCTTCGAGCTGTCGTCGAGTGAGTACTTCCGGTGGGCGGCTCACGACGACGTATGGCACCCGGATCATCTCGCCCTCTCCGTCGAGGCCCTCGACGACGATCCTCGTGCGGTTCTCAGCTTCTCGGGCGCGGTCGACATTGACGCCGAGGGTCGGCGGCTCGGGCGGTGGCAGTTTCCGGCCGAGCTCGGGTCGGCCGACGCCTCGGTGCGGTTTCGCGCGATCGCCTACCAAGAGGAGACGTTGCCGATCTTCGGCCTGATCCGCACGGACGTCATGGCCCAGACGCACCTTCACGAGCACTACACCAACTGCGACCGTGTCCTGCTTGCCGAACTCGCGCTCCACGGACCGTTCCGTCAAGTCGGCGGGGACCTCTTTCTACACCGGGAACACGCGGGTCGGGCGAGGTATGCGGCGAGAAGCCGGCAGGAGCGCCTGCGGTGGTACGACACCTCTCGCAGCAGCGCCGTCTACTTTCCCGAGTGGCTATGGTTGCACGGTTACACGCGCGCGATTCGGCGTGCTCCCATCGATTCGCAAACGCGAATCCGTTGCCTCGGTGCCCTGGCACCGCATCTTCGCAACCGCGCCCGGTTCCTCGCCCTGGATGCTGCGGGAGGCGCTCGAAGAATGATTCGGACGTTGAAGCCCGCCGGGCCGGGAACTGCTTGAGATGACGGCAAAGCGAGACTCCACGTTTGCGTCGTTCATCCTCACCTTCGATCGTCCGGCGAAGCTCGGACGAGCCATCGAAGCCGTTCTCGATCAGACGCTGACGCCTGAGCTCCTCTTGGTCGTCGACAACGGCTCCAGTGAGCACACCCGGTCGGTTGTGGAGGGATTCTCCGACCGTCGAATCGTCTACGAGAGCACCGGCGCGAATCTGGGGTCGGCAGGCGGCGTCGCATTCGGCATGGAGCGGCTGTACGCCCGGGGCTACGACTGGATCCATTCCGTCGACGACGACGACCCTCCCCGAACCCGCGACACGATCGAGAGGCTGCAGGAACTCATCGTTCGCAACGACGACGGCACGTTGGGTGCCGTTGCCGCCGTTGGGAGTCGCTGGGACTGGAGCTCCGGCCAGTACAGCCGATTGCGCGATGCCGAACTGACCGGAGACCTGGAGGTCGATGTCGTCGGCGGCGGTCAGCAACTCACGGTCCGGCGTGAGGTCATCGCCGCGATCGGGCCGCCCAACAGCCAGTTCTTCTTCGGGCACTATGACCCGTTCTATTGCCTGCAGATGGCGGATGCAGGCTTTCGCGTCATGATCGACGGCGACCTGATGCATGAGTACCGGGTGCTCGCGGACCGAATGAACCTGCAGATCCGGCCGTCGTTGGTCCCTCGCCACGGGTTCGAGAGCATCTGGCGCCGCTACTACGTGACGCGCAACTACATCTTCGCGATGACGAACTTGTTCGATCGTCCGCAACTCGCCCGTCGTGAAGCACGGAAGGCGTTGTTGCGTTCGGTTGCATCTTGGAAGCGCGGACCCCGCTACGCCGTCCGCTTCAACCGATTGCAACTTCGCGCGGTAGTCGACGGGTACAGAGGAAGACTGGGGCGCACCGTGGCTCCCCGGGCGCAAAGCATCAAACCTGACTGACTCGACCGGGTGCGGACGGAATCTCATGCACGTTCTCTATGTCATCGACAGTCTGGTTCCGGCGGGTGCTGAGCGATCACTGGCCGAACTCGCGCCTCGCTATTCGGAACGGGGAGTCACGCTCGATGTCGCGTTCCTACGCGAGGCTGCCGGCCTCCAAGACGAGCTTCTGCGAGCCGGCGCGAGACTCTACGAAATCTCCGATCGTCGCGTGGGCGGGATCCGAAAGCTGCATTCGCTGATTCGTGAACGGCGACCCGATCTCGTGCATACGACGCTCTTCGAGGCCGACATTTCGGGACGGCTGGCCGCCCGGATCTCACGCGTGCCCGTCGTGTCGACGTTGGCCAACGACAAGTACGGGGCCGACCACCTGGCCAACCCGTATCTGCGGCCCTGGAAGGTGCGAGCCACGCAGGTCCTCGACCTCGCGACAGTTCGCGCGGTCGCGCGCCTCCATGCGGTGTCGAGCTTCGTCGCGAACGTCATGGCGCGCCGACTCCACTTTCCCCGCAACCGAATCGATGTGATTCATCGGGGTCGTGATCCGCAGATGCTGGGTCGGCGTAACCCGAGACGAAGAGCACGCGCGCGGGCGGAATTGGGCATTGCATCCGACACGCCCGTGCTACTTGCCGTCGCCCGGCAGGATCAGCACAAGGGCCTCGACGGGTTGTTACAGGCGCTGCCCCTCGTCGGGTCCGAGGCCGACAATCTGCGTCTCCTCGTCGCCGGCCGCGATGGCAGTCAGACCTCGGCACTCAATCAACTCGTGCGCCGATTGGGACTCGAGGAAGCCGTCACGTTCCTCGGAGTCCGTTCCGACGTGCCGGAGCTCCTCTCTGCGGCCGACGTCTTCGTCCTGCCGTCCCACCGCGAGGGATTTCCGGGATCCGTCCTCGAGGCGATGGCGCTGGAGTTGCCGATCGTCGTGAGCGATCTCCCTCAGGTCCGTGAAGTTGTCGACGAGAGCTGTGCCCTGCTCGTGCCTCCGGGTTCCCCGGCGGCGCTCGCGGCAGCGGTCAAGGCGATCTCCTCCGATCCCGGCGCGGCCGCGGCCCGAGCCGGTCGGGCCCGGGCACGCTTCGAACAGCACTTCACGGTCGATCACGTTGCGGACGAGATGCTCTCGTTCTACGAGCGGGCCCTTTCTTCATCGGGTCGCCCGCGCCGAGCGATGAGTAGAGCAGGCCGTTGACGAGCACGCGCGACGCGGTTGAGGCTCGGAGCGAAGACTGCAATCCGACGTTCAGCGTCATTGTCCCCACGTTCAACCGCGCCCGGCTTCTGCCGCGAGCGATCCAGAGCGTGCTCGATCAGCGTTTCGATGACTTCGAGCTCATCGTCGTGGACGACGGGTCCACGGACTCGACGCCGGACGTGGTCACGCGCCTGTCCGACGCACGGTTGCACTACCTACGGCAGGAGAACCAGGGCCTTTCGGTGGCGCGCAACACCGGCGCATCAGCGGCCAGAGGCGAATGGCTCGCCTTCCTCGACGACGACGACCAGGCGCTTACCGATTGGCTCGGGAACTTCCATCGTGGAAGTGCACCCGACGTCGGCATGGTGTGTTGCGGTTTCACCGTCACGGATGAGCAGGGCAACGCGGTGAGATCGGTCGCACCCCGCGAGTTGGGCGAGGTACACGACAATCAGGTCGGGCAGCTGATCGCCGGTGCGTTTGCAGTGCGGCGCAGGCTGTTCGAGGCGGTGCACGGGTACGCGCCTGGTCTCAAGAGCACGCACTCGACCGAGCTCGCGCTACGCCTCGTGCCGTTCTGCCTGGGCGAGGGTCTCGCTGTTCGCAGCGTGCCCGACCCGGGCCTGCGCATCGAGTACCGGCCGCCAGCCCGACGTTCACTCCGATCCGCCGAGCTACTCTACGACGGCGTCAGCTACATCTTGGAGCACCACCGCGAGCGGCTTTCGCGTACGCCGCGCGTGCTCGCCAACTACTCATCGATCGCGGGTGTGAGTGCAGCACGACTTGGTCGGAGCCGAGACGCGATCCGCTTGCTCGCGGATGCCGTCCGCGCCGAGCCCTTTGCGGTCAGACGGTGGGTGCGCCTGGTCCTGGCGATGGTCCCCCCGCTCGGCTCGTGGGTTTGGCGGCGTCGTGACACCGGGGTCACGAGGGAAGGTATGCACCCGAGCGGATGAGCTTTTCCAGTTCCTCCGCCCGGTGGTCCCAGGTATGACGAGTGCGCGCCACCTCGGCCGCGCGTCGTCCGATCTCCCGGAGCGCCTCGGGGGCGTCCAGGTAGTGCCGAACCTTGTCGGTGAGTTCCGGGAAACTGTTGTAGCTCACCATGGTCACGCCGTCCCGAAAGCCGAGGTCGGCAAGCTCGGCGAAGTCGTCACATATCGGGGCGCAGCCGGAAGCCGCCGCTTCGAAGTTCTTGATCATCGGCTCGGGACCCGGGCCGGGCCGCAACCAATGTTTGGGAACCACCCGCAGGACGCGGGTCGGGATGCGGCGTTCGCCCCGCACATTCATGTTGCAGATGAGGCAGCCGAGAAACCCGTTGAGCCGGTCGTTCAGCTCGTTGAAAGGGCAGTAGAGCTCATGAACCGGCACGTGACGACGCCGCAGGTGGGCGAGCATGGCCTGGCGCGAGAGCCATCGCCGACCGAAGTAGACGATTCCTTCACGGTCGGGGCGACCCAGATCGGAGAACTGCTCGCCGTCATAGCCCTTGGGGATCCAGTGCGCATTGATGCCTGTAGCGAGAAACCGGTCGCGCACTGCTCGTCCAGTGCAGACCAACGCGTGGAACTGGTTGTCGCGAATGGTCGCGGGGTAGCGACCGCGATAACGACGCCCGAAGAAGTTGAGGAACGCGTCGGTGTCGAACATGATTCGGGCGCCCTCATAGTCACCCCAATCGAATGGTGCCTGGTCCATCAGGTAACGGAACTTCACGTGCCAGATGAACGCGTCGTAGGACTGGTAGTCGGGAATCGCGGACGCGCCTCGGGGCCAGCCGTCATCGACGAATACCGGCGTTACGTCGAATCGGCGGGTCAAAGCCTCCGGGAGCGACCTCGTGTAGCCAGACAGATTCGTCTTGTGGTCGATCAGACAGACGCGAAGCTTCATGCTGGAAGGTACGCCCGTGAGCGAACGAGTTCTTCCACCTCACCGGCTCGGTGGTCCCAGGTATGGCGGGAACGCACCAGCGCCGCGGCGCGACGCCCGATCTCACGCAGCGCCGCGGGGTCGGCCAGGTAGCCTCGCGTCTTTTCGGCGAGTTCCGGGAACGTGGCGTAGCTGACCATCGTGACGCCATCCTGGAAGCCCAGATCGGCCAGCTCCGGTATGGCGTCGTTGATCGGAGCGCAGCCGGCCGCCGCGACTTCGAAGTTCTTGATCATCGCCTCAGGACCGGGCTCCACACGTAGCCATCTCTTTGGCAGCGCGCGCAGGACCCGCATCGGGACGCGTTGCGCTCCGCGAATCTGCATGTTGCAGACGAGACAACCCAGAAACTGGTTGAGCTGACTGCGCAGCTGGTCCCAGCCACAGCGGAATTCGGTGAAGGCGATTCCGTCCCGAGTGAGGTACGACAGCATCGCGTCGCGGGCGAGGTAGTGGCGCCCGAAGTAGCTGATCCCGTCACGATAGGGCCGGTTCTCGTCCCAGATCTGACTGGCGTCGTAACCCTTGGCGACCCAGTGCGCGTTGATACCGATGGATCGAAACTGATCGCGAACGGCTTTTCCCGTGCACACGAGAGCGTGAAACCCGTTCCGTCGTATCACGTCGGGGAATTGCCCGAGGTAGCGCCGGCTGATCATCGCGCTGAAGTTCTGGAAGGCGTCCATGTCGAAGATGAGTCGGGCGCCTTCGTAGTTCTGCCAGTCGAATGGCTCCTCGCTCATGAGATGCCGGAATTTCACCCGCCAGACGAAGGCGTCGTAAGACTGGTAATCGGGAACGTCCGAGACGCGCCGAGGCCGGTTGCGGTCTACCGGCACCGTCGAGACGTCGAAGCGGCGTGCAAGGGCGCTGGCAAGGGCGCCTTGGCCCCAGTCGTGGCCCGCGTTCTCGTCGATGAAACAGAGTCTCAGCGTCACGAGGTCAGCGATGCCTGCTTGACCGGGCGGCACGATCGAGCACGTCTAGGAGCCGCGGAAGGTTTACCTGCACGCTGTAGTTTTGCTCGACCCTCCGACGGCCCGCTTGTCCCATCTTCTTTCTGAGCGCGGCATCGGCAACGAGCGCACCGAGCCGAGATTCCCACTCCGCCGATCCGGTGACGTTGAACCCGGTCACGGTGTCGTCGATGACCTCCACCGCGCCGACCACGTTGGAAGCTACGACGGGGACTCCGACTGCCTGGTACTGCACGGCCTTGAACCCGCAGCGACCTCGTGATCGCTCGGTATCGAGGAGCGGCATGATGCCGATGTCGAACGCGCGCAGGGCCTCGACCTCGCCTTCGGATGACCAGGGCTCGAAGTCACAGCGCAGTCCGTCTACTTCGAGCGGTCGGCTGCTGACGATCTTGCAACGCGCCCGACCCGAGTCGATGAACGTCCGCAACCCGGAGACGGCTGACGCCGTGAAATCCTGGAAGTTGCCCGGATTTCCGACCCAGCCGATCGTGGGCAGCCCGCCGGAGCTCTCCGGCTCCTCGGCCCGGTATGTGGTCAGGTCAACCGACGGCCGCAAGACCTCCACCTCGGCGCCCGGTGATGTTTGCGCCGCCCAGCGGGCCAGGTACTCGCTGCCTGCGGTCACGGTATGCGCGAGCCCGACTGCACAGCGCAACCGCTCGCCGTATCGTTCATTGCGCGCATCGGCTCCGTTGGTCGTGGGGGCCCAGACCGCGTCATCGAAGTCCACGACAAGGTTCGGGTTGGCGCGCGCCAGCAGTCTGAGCAGCCAGGGCGGCTGGCACGGTTTCTGGAGCAGGACGACATCGGCCCACCGTACGACCCGCAGCGCTTCCACGATGTAGCGCGCGAGATCGGCACGTCCTGTCACCGCCCAGTCGAGGGTCCGCACCTCGACTCCGGCACGCTCGAGGTAGGGGACGAACTGGAACACACGAACCCGGCTGCTGCCCGTGCGCTCCGTGTATCGCGTCAGAAGCGCCGCTCGCATTCGACGACGTTAGCCCGCTTCATGTAGTAACCACTCCGCTACCGTGTCGACACTTCCATGATTGACGGGCTGCGGGCGACGGGCGAGTCGGACGTTCTCTTTTTTACCGTCGCCGACGAGTCCTATGTGCCGGGACTCGTCGGGCTGGTCAATTCGCTCCGCCTGACCGGCCATCGACAACGCATCGCCGTGCTCGATGTCGGCCTCGCCCAACGAACTCGTGAGCTCCTGCAGGGCGAGTGCGAGTTGATTCAGTACTCGGCGGATCGTCCGCTGCACCCCTACTTGCTCTATCCATTCGCCGGCAACCTTTCACACAACGGGGTGATGGTGATCGTCGACAGCGATGTCATCGTCACCGACACGTTGGACCCGCTCCTGGCCGAAGCGCGCAACGGAAAGATCTGCGCCATGGCGGAGGTGAAGCGCAACCGGTGGTTCCCCGAGTGGGAGCAGCTGCTCGAGCTCGAGGCGGCTGTTCGGCCGCAGCCATGCGTGAACACCGGATTTATCGCCTTCTCGACGCAACGTCATCCGGGCCTTCTTCACCGATGGGGCGAGCTGATCGAGAAGGTTGCCGCCCGGGACCCCTCTTGGAGCCGCGGCACGGTGGACAGGGAGAGCCCGTTCTCGAACTACGACCAGGATGTTCTCAACGCGGTACTGATGAGCGAGTACGAGGCCGACGAGCTCGTCGTCCTGCCTGATCGGCGGGCGCCCGGCGGGCGCGACCTGCGCGACGCCGTACGCGTCCTGGACGCGGAAACCCTCATGTGCACGTGCCGGGGTGCCCGAACACTGATCCTGCACGACCTCGGTCAGCCCAAGGCCTGGCAAGGGGGTGGCCTGCGCGGGGTCCATCGCGACGCGTACCTGAGGCTCCTCCGGCGCGTGCTGACCGGTTCCGATGTCGCCATCCAGCTTCCCCCGGAGATGTTGCCGTCCTGGCTACGGGGGGGTTTCTCCGGGACCATGCGGTTTCGTGCGCTGTCGCTGGTCGGGAACATGAGGAACGCAGTGCAGGTGCTCCGGAGAAGAACACGCCGAGTCGTGGACCGTTCGACCGGTGTGCAACCGGGCGGGTTGTCGTGTTCTGCGAGCGTTGCGTTCGCGCTGCTGACCGCGTTCGACGGCGCCCTTTAGGAGCCCGCTATACGAGCGCGGGGCGATCGGTCCAGGCGGGACCCAGTGTCTCTCCGATCAACGAATCCCATTTGTCGGCAACCGTCGCGAGGTCGAAGTGTTCGAGGCAGTGCGCTCGTGCCGCTTGGCCGAGACGCACGCGGTCACGTAACGCCTTGGCGACCGCCGCGCTCATCGCGTCACGGTCGCCGGCTGGGACGAGAAGACCGGTCTCGTCGTGCACGACGATCTGGTCGACGAAACCCACGTCGGTGGCGACGACGGGCAATCCGCTCAACCCGGCCTCGATGAGCACGCCGGGAAGCCCTTCGCTCCAGCTCGAGAGCACCACGGCATCAGCCGCCGCGTACGCGTGGGAGGCATCGGCGACGGCGCCCGCGAATCGCACCCGGCCGGGTGCCCGCCGGGCTGCTTCGGCCTCCAACAGTGCGCGCTCTGGTCCGTCGCCCACGATCAAGAGTTGTACTTCCGGCAGCGCAGCGACCGCGGCCACGGCGAGGGAGAAGTTCTTCTCCGGGCTCAGCGCGCCGACGCACAGTGTCACCACCGCGTCGTTGCCGAGTCCGAAGCTGCGACGCGCCAACTTGCGGGTGGCGTCACCGACCGTGGGAGGAAATCGCTCGGCGGGGACGCCCTTCGGGATGACCCGGATCCGATCCGGGTTCACCCGGTAGCGAAAGGCGAGTTGTCGGGCGGTCGCCTCGGTGAGGGCCACCACGGCCGTCGGCCTCCGAAGAAGCAACATCGATCGGGTTCGCCGGGCGCGCGTCGCACCCCAGTGGGCCGGGTCCCCGATGTTGCGGTAGACGAACGGGATACCGGTGCCGGCAGTGGCCAGGGCACACGCGGGGAGCGTGGTCGATCCGTGCGCGATGACGAAGCGGGCACGACGGGCCTCATCGCGCAAGGCGTCGAGGGTGCCGAAGCCGAGACGGCGCTTGCCGAGTACCGGCACGTCGAGCTGGCGATCGTTGTGGCCGGGCGCGAGCGCGACGGTGCGGATCGTGCGGTGCCGGTCGCCGAGGGCCCGGGCCAGGTCGACGGCGAAGACCTCCGCGCCCCGCCGGTCGTTCGAAGCGACGACCTGAAGGACGTCTCGTTCGACCGTTGCTTCGGCGTCGTTCCTCGGGGGCGGCCCGGCCGCATGCGATTCGAACGCCTCACCCGCCGCCGCGCGGTCGATCCGGTTAATCAGCTCGGGCTTGGTCGAGCCCGTCGTTACCACGTCGAAGGCCCTCTTCCACCGCCAGGACTCTGTTGTAGAGTCATCACTCTATACCTGTGTGGGAGGGTACGAG
>JBOGFL010000566.1:0-3076 GCA_050743285.1 Acidimicrobiia bacterium | reverse complement strand
GCTATGACAGCTTCGATCTAGCGGCCGCCGTCGCGATGCTCGACCCCGTGTTCAGCGAGCGGGTATGCGTCTACGTGAGTCTCAAGGAGGGCGGCCCGCTCGGGCTCGAACGGATCCGCGCCGCCATGGAGTCCGCCGGGGTGGCTAAGCATAAGCACCCCGAGCGGCTGATCGCCGTCGACGACATGCCCCTCACCAAGGTAGGCAAGATTGACAAGAGGGAGCGGAGAGGGCTTTGCCCGCCGCGACAGCGCCTAATGGGGCAGACGCTCAGCGCCCGCGCCGCCACGCGAGCCAGTGGCGGATGCTCTCCTCGAGCGCGTGCAATAGAGGCAACATCACCCAGATGACGCACGCGACGGTCAGTGGCGTCGTACATAGGATCTGGAGGTACGGCGGCAGGCCGGTCAGGAGCGGAGCGATGAAGTAGGCGTTGAACATGGCAGGCGGTACCAGCGCGATCCACACTAAAATCGCCGTCCACCACCGCGGGCGCGCGGGACCGGCCGTCGGGATTGCACCGGTGAGGGCGTCCGGAGTCAGTGGACGGGCCTGCCCGATCGTGAGCGGCACGGCCTGTTGCAGGTGCGCCTGCCGCTCCTTACTGTCCTCCCACCGGATGAGGTCATGGGGGGAAGCGAACGTGATCTCGACGACAACCTGGCGCCGGTGCCGTTCCGAGACTCGGACCTTCGACTCCCGGTAGGGCCGCGTCCGTTTGAGTGGTGGTCTTTCGCTTCGTTGCGATGATCAGCTGTCGTTAGTTTAGGCGGCGGTGATCTCGGGGAGTATCACCGCCTCGTCGATGGTGGGGGTGGTCGCGGTGAGCTCGGTCATGGAGGCTTCGGAGAAGTAGCGGCGGTCGGCGGCTTCCCATTCGTCGTGTTGCTCGACGAGGACGGAGCCGGCCAGGCGGAGCAGGGCGGCGTTGTTCGGGAACACGCCAACGACGTCGGTGCGGCGCTTGATCTCCCGATTGAGGCGTTCCAGCGGGTTCGTGGACCAGATCTGTCGCCAATGCCGGGCGGGGAACGCTTTGAACGCGAGGATGTCGTCACGGGCGTCGGTGAGCATCACGGCGGTCTTGGGGTGGACGCGCTCGATCATGCGCACGACTTCGTCGAACTGGGCATCGATGTGCTCGGCGTCGGGTTGGGCGAAGATCGTGCGGATCACGCTGGCGACCATCTCCTGCCGGCCCTTCGGGAGGGCGGTCAGGACGTTGCGCATGAAGTGGACGCGGCAGCGCTGCCAGGCGGCGCCCTGCAACACGGTCGCTGCGGCCTTCTTCAGTCCGGCGTGGGCGTCGGAGATCACCAGCTTCACCCCGCCCAGACCTCGTGTCTTCAACGAGCGCAGGAACTGCTTCCAGAACTCCTCGGTCTCGCTGTCTCCGACATCGAAGCCCAGCACGACCCGCCGCCCGTCAGCGGCGACGCCGATCGCGACGACGACCGCCTGGGACACGACACGGTGGTCGATGCGGACCTTGCAGTAGGTCGCGTCGAGGAACACGTAGGGGTAGGCGATGTCAGACAGCGAGCGGTCGCGGAACGATGCGACCTCGGCGTCGAGCCCTTGGCAGATGCGGGACACCTCGGACTTCGAGATGCCAGTGTCAGCGCCGAGCGCTTTGACGAGGTCATCGACCTTCCGGGTTGAGACGCCGTGGAGGTAGGCCTCCATCACGACCGCGAACAAGGCTTGGTCGACCCGGCGGCGCCGCTCCAGCAGCGACGGGAAGAACGACCCCTGCCGCAACTTCGGGATCCGCAACTCCAGATCCCCAGCCGTGGTCGACAGCACCCGCGGCCGGGAACCGTTGCGGGTAGTCGTGCGCTCGCTCGTGCGCTCGTAGGGGGCGGCGCCGATGAATGCGGCTGTCTCCGCGTCGATCAGCTCCTGGTAGAGCCGCTCGGTCGCGGCTCGGATGCGGTCGGTGGTGCCGGTGAGCTTCAGTTCCCCGAGCAGCTCGAGGAGGGCAGACTGGTCAAGAGCCATCGTGCGGTGTCGTCTTTCTGTGTGAGTTCTTGGTCGTTCTCACTGACCATCGCACGATGGCTCACCCCGTCGCGGTCACGACGCCGCGGGCCCGAAAGACCACCACCCCGCGGGACTCCAGGCCCGGTAGCCGGGGAACGACTGGGCCCGGCCGGTGAAACCATGCGCCCACTCGGTGAGATCGTCCAGCCGCCCCCTGTGCGTCAGGATGGGGTGAGACACCAGCACTGCTGACCTTCGCACTGCACGGGGCGAGAACGGACCAATACTGAGATGACGATGACGGTTGCTGACGTCGGCACCGATGATGGGGCTATGGCTCCTCGTGCTGACCGGCCCAAGAGGCGGACGTTCACCGCCGAGTTCAAAGCGGCGATCCTGGCCGAGTACGACGCCGCGGACCGCTCTGGGCGTGGGGAGATCCTGCGCCGGGAGGGCCTGTACACCTCCCACATCCTCGAGTGGCGCAAGGCCGCGGCCGCCGGCTCGCTGTCCGGGCTGGGCAGCAAGCCGCGGGACCGGCGCGAGCGGGAGCTGCAGGCGCTACGGGCCCGGGCGGAGAAGGCCGAGGCCGAGCTGGCCAAGACCAGGGCGGCGCTGGACCTGATGGGAAAAGCACACGCGCTCTTGGAGACGCTCTCCGAGAGCGCGGACAAGCCGCCGCGGTCGCCGCGGTGATCAACCCGGCCGTCGACGGGCTGGCCGAGCACGTCGGCACCGCGGCTGCGTGCGCGCTGCTGGGTCGCTCCCGCGCCAGTCACTACCGGGCCAAGAACCCGCCACCGCCACGTCCACGGACACCGCGGCCGGCACCGGCGAACAAGCTGTCCGCCGCCGAGCGGGCCCACGTGCTGGCCGTGTTGACCAGCCAGCGGTTCGCGGACAAGTCGGTCGCCCAGGTCTGGGCCACGCTGCTGGACGAGGGCACCTACCTGTGCTCGATGTCCACGATGCACCGGATCCTGCGCGAGCACGACATGGCCGGGGAACGGCGCCGGCAGGCGAGCCACCCGCCCCGGACCCGGCCCGAGCTCGTCGCGACGGCGCCGGGGCAGGTGTGGAGTTGGGACATCAC
>JBOGFL010000565.1:0-1897 GCA_050743285.1 Acidimicrobiia bacterium | reverse complement strand
CCGGCCGAAGTGCTCCCGGTCGGGGAACACCTCGTCCTGCGCGGGCAGGTAGGCCCCGCCGGAGTCGACGAGGTAGAGGCACGGCAGCTCGTTCTGCTCGGCCACCTCCTGTGCGCGCAGGTGCTTCTTCACGGTGAGCGGGTAGTACGTCCCGCCCTTGACCGTCGCGTCGTTGGCCACGATCACGGACTCGATCCCTTCGACGACGCCGATCCCGGCGATCAAGCCCGCGCCCGGCGCTTCGCTTCCGTAGTGCTCCCACGCGGCGAGCGCGTTCAGCTCGAGGAAGGCCGAGCCGGGATCGAGGAGGCGCTCCACCCGCTCACGGGCCAGGAGCTTCCCGCGCGCGGCATGGCGCTCGACGGCCTCGGGCAGGCGCCTCGTGGCAACCAGGTCCGTGCGTTCGCGCAGCTCGGCGACCAGTGCCTCCATGCGCGCTCGGTTGGCCGCGTACTCCTTGGCGGCGCGGTCGGCTCGCGAGTCGAGAACGGCCACTACGACGGGTACGGGAGCTTGGCGATGACCGCCTTGAGCGCGCGCAGGATGTCCGCCTCGTCGTGACCGAAGTCTTCGAGGTAGGAGGTCAGCGCGGCGCGCACGAGACGGAGCTCATCGTCGGTGAGCTCGAGCGTGTGCATCGCCCGTAGCCTACGTCCTCCGCGGGACATCCCGATCGCACGGGTAGTGGAAATTCCCTTTCCGTCTAGCTACCTTGTTGGTGAGGGAAATGCGGCGTGGGCAGGGGACATTGCTTTGCGTGCTCGTTCTCGGGCTCGTGGCGACGGGCGCCCAGACGGCGTCGGCGAAGCTCATCATGGGAAACAAGCGCGCGAACAACCTCGTCGGGACGACCAGCGCCGATACGATCGAGGCGCGGGCCGGTGCCGATGCGGTCACCGGCCGCTCGGGCCGTGACTCGATCCACGGGAACGGCGGCGCCGACGCCCTCCTCGGCAACGGGGGCTCGGATCGGATCTGGGGCGACGGCGGCGACGACGTGCTCGACGGCGGAGCCGGCAACGATCGGATCTGGGCCGGTTGGGGCGCCGACGCCGTCGAGGCCGGTCTCGGGAACGACAGGATCTACTCCGACGCCAACGACGGGGTCATCGACAGCATCGATTGCGGCCCCGGATTCGACACGGCGATCGTCCGGCGGGGGGACCGAGCCTTCAACTGCGAGCAGGTCATGACGCTACGGCGTAGTCGGCGCCCGCCGGCGGCAACGAGCTGGATCGACACCGCCCACGTAGATACCTGGAACGGCGGCGATCGCCGTGACTACATGATCGGCCTCGCAGGCAACGACACGCTTCGCGGCGACGCGTTCCACGACATCCTCTGGGGGAACGACGGCACAGACGTCTTGGACGGCGAGCACGGTCAGGACTGGCTGCTCGGCGGGTCGGGCGGCGACATGCTCCTCGGTGGTGCCGGCAACGACCGACTCATCGCCGGCTTCGGCGCCGATGGTCTGTCCGGCGGAGAGGGCAATGACGTCCTGTACGCGATCGAGGTCGACGGCGCCGTGGACGAGGTCGACTGCGGCCCGGGGTTCGACCGCGTCTTCTACCGCGTGGGCGACACGGTCACCGGCTGCGAGTGGAAGCGGATCTTGCGCTTCTCCTGACGCCGCCAAAAGAACTTACCGCGCCTTTACAGAACGGCCACGCGTTCCTCACAGCGCGGTGGTTCAGTTCGATCCGCACGATCCACCACTCGGAAAGGAACGCCCGTGCAGCGCACACTTCTGTTCGCAGCGGCGGCCGCGCTCGCGGTGCTGGCCCTCGCCCCGGCGGCGTCGGCCAAGCTCATCGTCGGCACGCAGAACGACGATACGCTCGTCGGTACCGCCCAGCGCGACCGCATCCACGGCCGCGGCGGGAACGACACGATC
>JBOGFL010000564.1:0-2112 GCA_050743285.1 Acidimicrobiia bacterium | reverse complement strand
CGGCCGCCGCCACCGCGACCACCGACGTCTCGATAGTTCCGCCGACGGTAAACCCGCCGAGCAGCCGCGGGAGCGTGAACTCGGGCAGCGTGAGCAGCACGTCGCTCCCGCCGTGCGTTGTCAGCGCGGTGAGGAGGACGCGGAGCGCGGCGAAGAAGACAGCCACGCCGACCAGCACGAGGAACACCCGGCCCAACGGCCCATCGACCGCGTGGGCCTGTACGACGACCGCCGCCACCGCGATGACCAGCGCGACGTAGACGGGGCTCGGCGCCAGCTGCACACTCGCGGCGGCGGCCAAGGCCCACACGAGCCACGTGACCGCGTGCCACGATGCGGGCGTTGTCGAGTCCGTTGCCGTCATCGCCATCTCGGTTAGAGTCCCGTCCGAGTGCGGTCGCCCGTGGCCCGGAAGTCACGGGTGGCCCGGTCGGGCCGAAAGGTCAGGCCGGACGGGGGAAGTCGGTGCAAGACCGACGCTGACCCGCAACTGTAAGTGGCCCCGGCCGCGAGACCGGATCCACGAGCCAGGATGCCCACCGCTCTCCGCCGACGACCGGATGGTCGCACGGCGAGCCCGTTCGGTAGGCCGTCTCCGTCAGGGGCGGGACGGCCCGAGGCGGCCCTCGTGGAGTAGGGCCCGGCGGAGGTGAACGCCATGTGGCGTCGATCGGTTCTCGTTCTCTCTTCTCTCTCGTGCGCGGGTGTGCTCGCGCTCGCCGTACCGGCCGGTGCGGCAACGCCGGTCACGACGAAGTCGGCGGCCTGGCTCGTCACCCGGCAGCAGCCGGACGGCGGGTTCGAGTTGGCGGGATTCCCCGGCTTCGAGACGCCCGACGCGGTCCGGGCGATCGCCGAACAGGCTCAAGCCGACCAGTCATGGAGCGCGAGCGAGGCCCGCGCCGCCGTGCTGGCCAGGCAGTCGCCGCTCGGTGCCGACCCGCTCGACAACCTCGACAACTTCGCCGAGGCCGGCCTCGCGGCCGGACCCGCGGCCAAGCTCGTCGCTCTCGTCACCAACCCGCTTGGAATCGACGCGACGACCTTCGATCCCAGCTGCGACGGGACCCCGGTCAACCTCGAGGCGGTGATCGACGCCGCGCTCGACCCGTCCGGCTTCTACGCGCCGCAGGCCGCGTTCAACGGCACGCTGTTCGCTGCCCTCGCCAAGGATCTGCTCGACGGCGTGGTCCCGGCGAACACGGTGACGTACATCCGCAACGCCCAGCGGCCTGACGGCGGATGGAACTTCTCGGGTACGAGCGGACCCACCGATCCCGACTCCGACGTCGACACCACGGCGCTCGCGCTGATCGCGCTGGCCGCGGCCGGGATCACCGTCGGCGACGGCGACTTCGACGACGGCCTCTTCTTCCTTACCGACGGGCAGCAATTGAGCGGCGCCTGGCAGGCGTTCGGCAGCGACGACCCCAACTCGACGTCGCTCGCCGTCCTCGGCCTCACCGCCGCCGGCTTCGACGACAGCGACGACGAGATTCAGGACGCCATCGCTTGGCTCGACTCGCAGCAGGCCGCCGATGGTCACATCATCAGTCCCAATGACGGCTTTGGGGTGAACACGTTCGCCACCAGCCAGACCATTCAAGCGATCCTCCGCTCCAACGTGCCGGCGGCGTCGACATTCGACCCGGTGCTGTGCTGGTCGCCCGACGTCATGGTGCGCAACAAGAACGGTACGTACACCGAGCCAAAGGTCAAGCAGGCCAAGCCCGCGGGCAAGACGACGAAGTTCTTCGTGCAGGCAGCGCACGCCGCCGGCCAGAGCGACCGTCTCCTCATCACCGGGGCGGGGTCGGCCGACGGCTTTACGGTGACGTACCTCGACGACTCCACCGACGTGACCGCTGATGTCGTCGCCGGAAAGTTCGTGACCGCGCCGCTCGACCCCGGCGACTTGGTCGAGCTCCAGATCAAGGTGACGATCGACGAGTCGATCAAGAAGGCGACCAAGCGGACCGTTGAGGTCGGCGCGACCTCGTACGCCGACCCGACCAAGCGAGACGCGGTCAAGGCCGTCACCAAGGTGAGCTGAGGTGCGACGCGTCGCGCTCCGGACCTTCGTCGGCGGTGCGGCGCTCGCGGTCGCGGTTC
>JBOGFL010000563.1:0-2427 GCA_050743285.1 Acidimicrobiia bacterium | reverse complement strand
CTCAGGAGCCGTCACAGGGTCGGCTCCGTCATGCCCACCCGGTCGCGGCCACCGTCGCCGTCGCCGGCCGCGGCATCCGGCGCGGTGAGGCCGAGCCGAGCGGCGGCATGGTCGGCGATCGTGCGGGCCGAACGCATCAGCTGGCTCTTGCGCAGCCCCCACGGCGGCGCGAACCGGCGGCCGTTGAGGACCTCGGCGCCGAGCGCATCATCGGGCAGGACGCCCCACACGAGAAGCGGCGCTTCGGCAGGATCGATCGCAGCCGCGACCTCGGCCGGCGAGTACGACCGCTGACCCACAAGCAGAATCCCCACCCACCGGTTCCGGGTGCGCGCCGCCCGCCAACGCGCCCGCAGCTGTGCGACGTCCTCGAGACGCGGGCGCGCAACCAGCAACACCGCCGTCGCCGCGTCGACCAGCGCCCGGATCGGCGGCGCGTCCGGCCACGCGCGCCCCACATCCACCGTGACCACCGCGTCGGGCAACGACGAACACGCCTCCGCCAGGGGCGCCGCCACCACCGCCAGCGCGCCCGCGACCTGCTCCGGCAACGCCGGCGCCGCCAACAACGCCAACCCGTGATCGCCAAGCACCTGGGTATGCGCCGTCAGCGTCTCGCCGTCGAGGTCTCGTCGTCCCAGCGCGGCCAAGCTCACCAGCCCCGGCTCATACGACAGCCCAAACCGGGCGGCCATCACACCGCCGTCGGGATCGGCCTCCACCACCTGGCGCGTTGGAGCTGGCCACGTGCACGCCAGCGCGAGCGCGGTCGTCGTCGCACCCGGGGCCTCCTTGCCGCCCATCACGACGACCAGGCTCACCCGGTCACCCCACCGACCACGACCAACCGGATGCGCTCGGCGTCGGCCGCCGACACGACCGCCGCCGAAACATCCTTGGGCACCCGCAGCGACACCAACACCGAACCGGCCACGCCCGCCGCCGATGCATCGTCGGGCGCGGGCTGCGCCACCGCGAACACGGTCGCGCCACCCGCCAGCACCTCCGGCGTTCCACCGCCCACCCCCGACGGGTCGGCCGTTTGGACGACCTGCACCGTTGTCCCGACCCGCAGACTGCCAAGGGGCGCCTGCCCCGGCATCACCAGCACGCCGACGATCGCCTCGTCATCCGCCAGCGGCGCCTCCGCGCTCACCTGCTCCTCGGCGACCAACGAGCCCGAAAACAGGGGAGTCGCAGCCACCTTGCCCACCAGGCCGCCGAGCTCATCGGCGGGCACCACCGCGACGTCACGGTCGGCGGCGACCCGCACGACCTCGAGATCCTCCCGAGCGATGACATCCCCCGCGCTCACATCACGCGCAGCCGCAACAACCTCGGAGCGGCCCCCGAGGTTCCCCGCCCAAAACAGGAACACCAGCGCCGAAACAATCGCGACGAACACCGCCAGCAACGCCATCCCCGCGCGCCGCTGCCGGCGGGGCACGCTCACCGGCGCGCCATGCCCGTCGCCACCAGACGCCGAAACGCGTGTGAACGACCCCGATGGGGACCTCATCGTCGTCACGAGCAACTCCTTTGTCATGGGGCCGCGGGTGAGACCCACCCCGCCGCGGCCATCACGTCATCTGCCACGCCTCCTACGCCTCGACAATCGTCTGCACCTCACCAACCCGCACGGCCGAGGACGACGACGCCAGCACCGCTGGCAACGTCCCGCCCTCCCCATTGCTCGCCGACCACGACACCTCCCACCCCACCGTCGCCGTCACCAGATACGACTGCTCCGGCTGATCCGAAGACGACCGCCGATACACATACGAACAATCCGTCGACTGCGCCTCCGCAGGGACCTCGGGATTCCAGCGCACACCCGGACCAGCGCAACGCATGACCGACCCGTCGCCCATCTCCCAGTGGACCTCGACCGGACTCACGGTGACCGTTGCCGACAGTCCAGGAATCGCGGCCGTGCGCGAGCGCGGCGCCCACGCACAACCCTCCAACCACAACCACGTCGCGAACCGCACCACGACGTGATCCGCCGGCGGAGCAGTCCCGATGCCGCACTCGGCGACGCCGACCTCGCCCGCGGCGCGCTCCGCCAACTCCCGCGCCGAAATCAGTGGCTGCGCGGCCGGAACCCACACGACATCGACCGCATCCCCACAGATACGGATGGCCCAGTAGCCCCCACCAGGAGGCACCGACGCCGGGCGGTCCAAAAGGTCATAGACCTGAAACGGAGGGTACGAGCAGCTTGCTCCGGAGCCGCCAGAACCCTGAGCACTGACACCAGCGTTCGAGATGCCGACGGCACCACCAGTGTCGGTTCCCCAGCCGCTCGCTGATGCCCCGCCTGTATCTGCCCCGACCGGCATTTCAAGAGCGAGGGCCAGTACGGCTGCCATTGCGGCCGCCACTAGACAAAGTCCGATCGCGCGAATCATCAGCCGTGGCATGGTG
>JBOGFL010000562.1:0-1792 GCA_050743285.1 Acidimicrobiia bacterium | reverse complement strand
GTAGGGGCCGCACCTACGGCCGGCTCGTCCTCGACCCGGATCCCGACACGGGCGTGTCGCTCGACCGCCGCCTCGTGGCCGTTGCCATCGCCGATCAGTTGGGAGCCGCGCTTTCGAGCCGGCCCGTTCAGGAGGACATGTGACGACCGACCTTTGGATCCTGGTGCTCGGTGTCGGATTCTTCGCCGTCTCCGCTCTTTACGTGGTGTTCTGCGACCGCATCATCGGGCCTGACGAGGGCGCCCTCCTCGAAGCGACCTCGTCCGACGAGGCCGGCGAGGACGAGCAGGCTGTGGCGGTGGGCCGATGACCACCGACAACATCGTCGCCCTCGTCCTCTCCCTCCTACTCGCCGGCTACTTGATGGCGGCCTTGCTGTTCCCCGAGCGATTCTGAGGAGCCACACACCGTGACCACCGCGAACTGGACTCAGCTTCTCGCGCTCATTGCGCTGATTCTCGTGACGGCGCCGCCGCTGAGGCGCTATATCGCCAACGTCTACGAGGGCAAGCCCATGCGCCTGGACACGCTGTTCGGACCCGTAGAGCGGGCGATCTACCGGATCTGCCGCGTCGACCCCGAGCGGGAGCAGCGCTGGAACGTCTACGCGCTCTCCGTCCTCGCGTTCAGCGTTGTCGGATTCCTGCTGCTGTACGTGATGCTCCGGGTCCAAACCGACCTTCCGTTCAACCCCACGAACGTCGTGAACGTCAACGCGACGCAGTCGTTCGAGACCGCGGTCTCGTTCATGACCCAGCACCAGCTGCTCCGGGAGGTCTGGGGGCCGCAGTACCACGACGAGACGAACTACCTCCGGGTGTTCATGGCCCAGGTGCGCCGAAAGCTCGAGCCCGAGCCCTCCCGCCCCCGCTACTTCATCACCGAGCCCGGCATGGGCTACCGGTTCGAGAACGCCGCGCTCACTCGTCGGGATTGAGGATGTCCTCGAGCTCGTCGGCTTCGTGCTCGGCCTCCGCCGGGGTGAGGGCCTTGCGGCGGCGGGCCCGCAGGGTCTCGATCACCGGGGGGAGGATCGAGAGGATCACGATGACGGCGATGATCGGGAGCAGGTAGCGGTCGATGCTCTCGCCGACCACCTCACTCAGGAAGTAACCGGCGATGGTCACGCCGATCGCCCACAACGTCGCGCCGATCACGTTGTACACCACGAAGACCCGGTAACGCATCTCGCCGACCCCGGCGAGGACGGGCGCGAACGTGCGCACGATCGGTACGAAGCGCGCCAACACGATCGTCTTCGGTCCGTGGCGTTCGAAGAAGTCCTTCGTTCGCTCGACGTACTCCTGCTTGAACAAGCGCGAGTCCTCGCGGCGGAACAGCGTCGGCCCCGCGCGCCGGCCGATGTTGTATCCGACTTGGTCGCCGAGGATCGCGGCGATGAAGCAGCCGATGGTGACCGCCCAGATGTTCAAATCGCCTTGCGACGCGAGTATCCCGGCGGTGAACAAGAGCGAGTCACCGGGCAGGAAGAAGCCGATGAGGAGTCCGGTCTCGGCGAAGATGATGAGGATCAGGCCGACGGTTGCGTACGGACCGAAGGAGTCGAGAATCTCCCGGGGTTCGAGGCTGATACCGGCGAGCACGGGCGTTCACCTTAGACTGGGTACGATTCCCGGCTGGTATCACCGGGCTGGTGCGCGCGACCCGCCACAATGGTCGACCGGTACGCCTGGTCCTGGAGCGGTTGGAGCTATGCCAAAACCTCTCGTCATCGTCGAATCTCCGGCCAAGGCCCGGACCATCAAGAGCTTCCTCGGCGACGAATACGTCG
>JBOGFL010000561.1:0-3789 GCA_050743285.1 Acidimicrobiia bacterium | reverse complement strand
CCAGGGCGGCCTGGGCGGGCGCGCCGTCGAGCGCGCCGTCGAGGTCGACCACATGCAGGCAGCGGGCGCCGTCCTCGGCGAACTCGCGCGCCTGGGCGATCGGGTCCTCGCTGAAGACCGTCGACTGGGCGAAGTCGCCCTGGCGCAGCCGGACCGCCCGGCCGTCGCGCAGGTCGATGGCCGGATAGAGGAGCACGCCCTACAAGCTGCCCTTGGTGGACGGGACGTTCGTTCCCTCGACGCGGACGGCGTCGCGTAGAGAGCGGGCCACTCCCTTGAACGACGCTTCGATGATGTGGTGACCGTTCTTTCCCGACAGCGATCGCAAGTGCAGTGTGATACCCGCGGCGACGACGAACGCGCGCCAGAACTCCTCGGCAAGCTGCGGGTCGAAGGTGCCGATCCACTCCGATACCGGATCGATCTCGTACACCAGAAACGGTCGGCCCGACAGGTCGAGCGCGACCTGTACGAGCGCCTCGTCCAACGGGATCAGTGCCGACGCGAAGCGGCGTACCCCCGCCTTGTCGCCGAGTGCCTCCTTGAACGCGGTGCCGAGCACGATGCCGGTGTCTTCAATCGTGTGATGAAGGTCGATCTCGAGATCGCCCTCCGCCTCGATCCGCAGGTCGAAGCCGGCGTGCTTGCCGAGCTGTTCGAGCATGTGGTTCAGGAACGGAATACCGGTCGAGGCGGCCGCGCTGCCACCACCATCGATCTCGAGCTCGACGTCGACCGTCGTCTCTTTCGTCTCGCGGTGCTGGTGCGAGTGGCGCATGGTCATGGCTGCGGGACCTCCTGGAGAGCCTCGCGTAGGGCGGTGAGGAACGCGTCGTTCTCGGCCTGGGTTCCGACCGTGACCCGAAGGCAGTCGTCGAGACGGGGCCAGCGAGAGAAGTCGCGCACGAGCACACCGCGGTCGACGAGTCGCCTCCAGAGGCCGTGCCCGTCGCGAGCGGCCCGCAGCAGCAGGAAGTTGGCACCCGACGGGTAGACGGTGACGCCGTCGACCGCAACGAGCTCGCGGGCGAGACGATCACGCTCGTCGCACAATCGCTCGACCCGCGAGTCCATCTCGGCGCCGAAGCGCAACGCGACGAGGCCGGCGAGCTGGGTCGGTGACGCGAGGTGGTAGGGCAACACGACCTTTTCGAGCTCCGCGACCACCCAAGGCGGCGCGACGCAGAACCCGAGCCGCAACGCCGCGAGCGACCACACTTTCGAGTAGGTGCGCACCACCACCACGCGCCTGTCGTCGCCCACACCGTCGATCGCGCTGCGGTCGGCGAACTCGCCGTACGCCTCGTCCACAACGACGAGACCATCGCCCGCCTCCGCCAGCTCCGTCGCCAGCTCGGGCGCGTCGAGCGTGCCGGTCGGGTTGTTGGGGCTGCAGAGCAGCACTACTGCGGGCTGATGGCGCTCGACGAGTCGGCGCGCATCGTCGAGGTCGATCGCGAACCCCTCGCTCCGCTCTCCCGCCACGACCTCGGTCCCGGTGATGCGGGCGATGTGCGCGTGCAGCGCGTAGGTGGGCTCGAAGACGAGCGCGCGCCGGCCCGGTCCGCCGTAGGTGAGCAGCAGCGTCTGCAGCACCTCGTTGGAGCCGTTGGCGCAGAACAGCCGCTCGTCGGGCTGCCCGAGGTGCGCGCCGAGCGCGGCGCGCAAGTCACGGGCGGCCCGGTCCGGGTAGCGGTTCAGCGGAACGTTCCCCAGCGCTTCGAGCCAGGCCGACACAAACCCGGGCGGCGGTGCGTACGGGCTCTCGTTCGTGTTGAGCCGCACCGTCGCCTCGAGCTGCGGTGAGTGGTACCCCTCGAGCTCGACAAGATCTTCACGGGGCGCGACGAGCGCGCCTGTACCGGCCGGCGCGCTCATGACTGCGTCCGCCGCTCTGCCACCGCGGCGGCATGGGCGTCGAGTCCCTCGACGCGCGCCAGCGCGCGGATGTCGGGCTCGAGCCCGAGCAAGGCCTCCTTGTCGAGGGTGACGACGTGGATACGGCGTTCGAAGTCGGAGACGCGGAGTGCCGAAGCGAACCGCGCCGTGCGCCCGGTCGGAAGAACGTGGTTCACGCCCGCGAGGTAGTCGCCGACCACCGCCGGCGCCCATGGCCCACAGAACACGGCGCCGGCGTTGCGAACAAGGGTCACGAGCTTGTCGGGATCGGCGACGAGGAGCTCGAGGTGCTCCGGCGCCAGCGCGTTGGCAATTGCCATCGCGTGGTCGGGCCCATCGACCAGGATGGCGCGTCCGGTCGATGCGAGGGTCGCCCGGAGGTCGGGAGACCCGGCGGCGCCGGCGACGAGTGCGTCGAGCTCTCGATCGACGGCGTCGGCGACGGGTTCGCTCCACGTGACGAGCACTGCCGCACCGTCCGGACCATGCTCGGTCTGGGCGAGGAGATCGGCCGCCGCGAAGCGCGGATCGGCGGTGTCGTCGGCGACGACGGCGACCTCGGAGGGACCGGCGGTGTCGGTGCCGACCACACCCGCAACCTTGCGCTTGGCCAGCGCGACGTAGGCGTTGCCGGGTCCGAAGATCACGTCGACGGGCACGATCGTCTCGGTGCCGTACGCCAGCGCGGCGATGGCTTGCGCACCCCCGACGCGGTACACCTCATCGACGCCGACGAGCGCGGCCGCCGCCAGCGTCGCGGCCGGCACCTTGCCGTCCTGCCCCGGTGGAACGCAGAGCGCGATCGCGGGGACACCCGCGATCCGCGCCGGGATCGCGGTCATGAGCACCGTCGAGGGGTAGGCGGCGCGGCCGCCGGGCACGTAGAGCCCGGCCCGGTCGACCGGCACCACGACCTCACGGGAGTACACCCCGGCCCGCTCGATGGCAGTGCCGGGCGTCCGCTGCTCTTGGTGGTAGGCGGTGATGGCGGCGCGAGCGTGCTCGAGGGCGGCACGGAGGTCGGAATCGATCCCGCCCAGCGCGGCCTCACACTCGGCCTCGCTCACCCGGACATCGGCGATGTCACATCCGTCGAACCGGGCGGTGAGTTCACGCAGCGCCCGGTCGCCCCGCGCCCGCACCGCGGCGATGATCTCCTGCACCGTGGCCAGGCGGCGCGGGTCGTCGTCAGACGCCGGCGCCGCCAGCGCGGTGCGCAGGTCGGCCGAAGAGCCGCGAAGGTCGAGGCGTGTCAACAACGCATTCCATGGTAAGGCTTGTCACCTCTGAACCCTGCGTCTGATTCCGCCGAGCTCTCCACCGTCGCCTCTCAGCTCGACGAGTTGGCGGCCCGGGTCGAGGCGGTCGGCGACTCCTACCGCGGCACGCCCGATTCGATGATCGCCGCCGCGCTCGATTCGGCGGAGCGGTCGCTGAACGCAGCCCGGCGGGCCGTCCGCCAGGCGATCGCGTCTCTGAACGACCTCGGCTGAGCCGTGTCTACGTCTGCGCGGCGCGAGCGCGGCGGGCGCGGCGCGTCGGCAGCTCGGCCGAAGGGCAGATGTCGGCGAGCACGCACGCGGGACAGTCGGGCTTGCGGGAGTGGCAGACCCGCCGGCCGTGCAGGATCATCCGCAGCGAGAAGTCGCCCCGCTCCTCGGGCGACACGAGCACGTTGAGGTCGAGCTCCGCCTTGACCGCGTCGGTTTGGTCGGTGAGCTTCAGCCGGCGAGCCACGCGTCCCACGTGCGTGTCGACGGGAAGGCCGGGAAGGCCGAACCCGACCGAGCGCACGACGTTGCCGGTCTTGCGACCGACGCCGGGCAACGTCACGAGGTCGTCGAGATCGCGTGGGATATCACCGTCGAAGCGCGCTTCGACGGCGGTCGC
>JBOGFL010000560.1:0-16974 GCA_050743285.1 Acidimicrobiia bacterium | reverse complement strand
AAGCAGGGCACCATTTGCTCAACAGGGAGCGGCACGGAGACGTTCGCACCCGCGTTGCCCAGGTTAGGCAACCCGGAAAAGGTGAAGCCGACTGTTACGAGCACCGGGACGAGCGGTCGCTGTGTGGGTGGCGGTGTCAGGCGTGAGACGTTCACATCGACGATCCGTGTGCACGAACCCCTCAACTGCGACGCCCTGTTGTCCGGCGCGGGCGCACGGCGGCTCCCGACCGGGACCGTGACCATCACCTGGAACACGGGGACGACCTCGACGTGGCGGATCACGGTCCACCCGGTGCCTGGCCATGTGGACCAGCTCCGCAACACCGGCACGGTCACCGAGGGTTTGTTCACGGGCTCGGCGGTTCGTGAGGTCCTCTCGCTCACTCCCGCAGCGGGCGGCTGCACCACCGCTGATCTGTCGACCGCGTCCATTGCGCGGGTGGCCCCGCTCGAGATCGGCAACCGATAGGAACGCGGTTGTCCGGCCGGTGCGCCGAGCGGCCGTCGTCGTCGCGCACGGCGAGCTTCCGATCGGGTCAGCTCGCTCGAAAGGCACCTCCTGATCTCTGGGCGCACTCGCCTGATCGTGGTGTAATCGCTGGATGAGCCGCCTCGTGGAGGAGTCAAACCGCTGGCTCCTTCGTGCCCGAGACACCATGGACCGCGACTACCCGCAGTCGCTTGACATCCCCACCCTCGCGCGCGTTGCCCACGTCTCTGAGGCGCACTTCATTCGGACGTTCCGCAAGACCTTCGGCGAGACACCTCACCGCTATCTGCAGCGACGCCGCGTCGAGCGGGCCATGTTCATGCTGCGGGGGACCGACCGCAGCGTGACCGAGATCTGCCTCGCGGTCGGCTTCACCAGCCACGGCACCTTCAGCGATACGTTCCGCAAGATCGTCGGCGAAGCGCCGACGACGTACCGCTCTCGCGCGCGCGTCAACGCCGTCGCGACATGCTTCATGATGGCCTGGATGCGACCGAGCAGTTTCGGAGAAGCACGTCCGCCCGCCGCCCAATAGCCTCGCTGCCATGTTGAACGCCATCACGCACTCGCAGATCTACGTTCTCGACCAAGACGAGGCCCTCGCCTTCTATGTCGGCAAGCTCGGCCTCGAGGTCAACACCGACGCGGACCTGGGCTTCATGCGCTGGCTCACCGTCAATGTCCCGGGAGACCCCGGTCGCCAGATCCTCTTGGAGAGACCTGGCCCGCCCGCTATGGACGAGGCGACCGCCGAGCAGGTCCGAGAGCTCCTTACCAAAGGCGCGATGGGTGGGTCGCTCATCCTTACCACGGACAACTGTCAAGAGACCTACGAGACCCTGCTGGCCCAGGGCGTGGAATTCAACCAAGAGCCGACCGAGCAGCCCTACGGGATCGACTGCGCCCTTCGCGACCCATTCGGCAACAACATCAGGATCGGGCAGATCCCCGCACCGGCGAAGAAGACCTGACTGCGCCCACGCTCGAGGAGTGAAGGTCCACGTGGTCAGCCCACGTGGCGGCTCTCGTAGAGGTCGCAGTCGATGACCGCGGTCACGGCTCCTCCTCTCGTGCTGGCGCGCCGGTCCAGTGTGCCGCTCGCGACGAATCGTGGCGTCCCTACCGTCCCTTCCAGACCGGCGGTCGCTTCTCGGCGAAGGCGCGCGGGCCCTCGGCGGCGTCCTCGCTCGCGAACACCTTGCGGCTGATGGTCTCCTCGATGGCGTAGGCGTCGGCCATGCTGCCCGCGCCCAGGCAGCGCAGCGCGCTCTCCTTGGTGGCCTGCACGGCGAGGGGCGCGTTGACCGTGATCCGCCGCGCCCACTCGTAGGCGCGCTCGAGGAGCTGCTCTTGGGGCACGATCTCGTTGACGAGACCGAGCTCCAGCGCCCGCTGGGCAGGGAGGCCCTCGGCGGTGAGGAGGAACTCCATCGCCGCCGGCCAGGCGAGCTGGCGAGGGAGGCGAGCGGTGGTGCCACCCCCGGCGAACAGCCCGCGCCGCGGCTCCATCACGCCGAAGATCGCGTTGGGGCTGGCGATACGGATGTCGATGCCGCCCAGCATCTCCATGCCTCCGGCGACGCAGGGCCCGTTCACCGCCGCGATGATCGGTTTGAAGAGCTCGACGTTTCGCAACACCGCGAACGTGCCCGAATCCAGCGACATGCCGTCGAGCTCGGTCTGGCCCTGCTCGAGGAGCTCGGCCATCCTCTTGACCTCGGGGATGAACGTCTTGAGGTCGGCGCCCACGCAGTAGGAATCGCCGACACCGGTGATGACGGCCACCCACGCCTCGGGGTCGTCCCGGAATCGCTTCCAGCAGTTCGCCAGGTCGGAGAAGTGGCGCAGATCGAGGGCGTTGCGGGTCTCGGGCCGATCGATCGTGATGCGCACGATGTGCTCGTCGTTCATCTCGTAGTGGATGGGCATGCTCTCGAAACCTCCGGTGACGGTTGACTCTTCAACGAACAGCTCCGGCGGCGGTGGCTACTCCGAAGTCGCGGCTTCCCGGCGCAGCACTTCTCGAAGCTGAAACTTCTTGACCTTGCTCGACGGCGTGCGAGGGAAGTCGTCCACGATGCGCAGCTCCTCGGGCCACTTCTGCCGGGCGAGCCCAGCCGCTCGCAGATGGCCGCGGACATCGTCGAGCGAAGGCGCGCCCCCGCCGGGGAGGAGCCGAAGAAAGGCGCAGCCGTGCTCGCCCAGGCGCGCGTCGGGGGCGGCGACGACGGCAACCTCGGCGATACCCGGCAGGCGAAGCAGCAGCTCCTCCACCTCGGCCGCGCTGACGTTCTCTCCGCCCCGGATGATGATGTCCTTCTTGCGGTCGGTGATGGTCAGGTACCCGGCGTCGTCGAGCACGCCGATGTCACCGGTGCCGAACCAGCCGTCGGCGTCGATCGCCTGCTTGGTCAATCCGGGGTCGGTGTAGCCCGCGAACAGCTCGGGCCCCCGGCTGAGGATCTCGCCCGGCACTCCCGGCGGCACGTCGGTGCCCTCGTCGTCTACCAGCCGCATCTCGACCCCCGGGAGCGCCATGCCGTCGGTGTACAACCGCTTCTCCTCGGGCGTGTCCTGCCACGAGCCCGTGATCGACGGATGCTCGGTCGAGCCGTAGGAACGGCGGAGGTTGATCCCCAGCGCCGCGCACCGCTCGGCGACCGCCGCGGGCACGGGCGCGCCGCCGAGACCGGCAAAGGGGATGCGCGCCAGATGCTCCGGCCCGAACTCCGGGGAGTCGAGCAGACTGGTGAGGAAGTACGTGGCGCCGCCGAGGAACGTGAGGTCGGCCTCGAGCATGGCCGCGAGGACGGCGGACGGGTCCCACACGTCGATGAGGTGGATGCTCAGACCTTCGTAGACGGGCGTGAGGAGGCCGCTGAGCATGCCGATCGCGTGCCCGACCGGCGCACCGACGATCGGGGGCCGCGTCTCGGCCGGCATCAACGCCGACAGCTGGCGGATCTCGGCGATCAGGCTGCGGTGCGTGTGGACGACACCCTTGGGGTCGGCGGTCGTCCCCGACGTGTACCCGATCAAGGCCGGCGCATCGGGGTCGACGGCGGACGGCTCCCCCGGCGTCGCGGCGACGAGCTTCTCGAAGGCCACGCTGTCGGGGAATGCGTGGCCCGCGACGACCACGAGCTCGAGGTCGGGCAGCTCGGTTCGCATGCTTGCCAACGCACCGAGGTAGTCGATCTGGCGGAAACGGTCGGCCGTGATGAGGGCGCGTGCGCCCGACTGGCGCAGGATGAAGCCGACCTCCTTGGCCCCGTAGAAGTGGACGATGGGTACGACGACGGCACCGAGGAAGCTGACGCCCCAGAACGCCGCCGCCGCCTCCATGCAGTTCGGGAGTTGGAAAGCGACCACGTCGCCAGGCCCGATGCCGCGCTCGGCCAAGCCGGCGGCAACGCGGCGGGCAGTGCCGTGAACCTGTGCCGTCGTGCCCTCGAAGGGACGCGTCTCCGACCAGATCCTGAAGGTGAGGTCGGGGTGTGACGTCAGCCCTTGGTCGAGCAGTGCCCCCAGCGTCTCGTCGGTCCAGAGACCCTCGCTCAGGTAGCGCCGTCTCGGATCGTCGGCCGTCGTCCGCAGCGACCAGTCGTTTCCCATGCGCGCTACTCCGCCCACGGGCGGGCGCCGGCCAGTCCCCGGCCCAGGCGGGCGAGCTGGCGGGTGCCACCCCCGAGGGTGATCTCGATCTGCTTCGACCACAGCCAGTAACGGTGCAGGGGGTAGCTCAAGTCGACGCCGACCCCGCCGTGGAGGTGCTGGGCGGCCGATACCACGCGATGCCCAGCTTCCGAGGCCCAGAACTTGGCCACGGCGACGTCGTCGTCGGCCGGCAGGCCTTCGTCCAGGCGCCACGCCGCGTTCCACATGCACCAGCGCATGGCGAGCACGTCGATGTAGGCGTCGGCGGCGCGTTGCTGCACGGCCTGGAACGTGGCCAGCGGGCGCTCGAACTGCACGCGCTGTGAGGTGTACTCGGCCGTCAGCGCCAGAGCCCGGTCAGCGACGCCGACCTCGACCGCGCACAGTGCCACGGTGGCCCGCGCCACCAGCCACTCGAGAAGACCGGGCGCCGCGATCCGATCGTCGTCGCCGATGGTGACTCCGGCGAGCACGACGCGCGCGAGGGGCTCGCCGCTGGGGGCGACCTGCCGCTCGAGCTCGACGCCGGCCGCGCCCGGGTCGACGAGGAACAACATCGTGCCCTCGTTGCTGCGCGCGGGCACGAGCAGATGGTCGGCCACGGGGGCCGTGGCCACCGCGACCTTCTCGCCGTCGAGCCGCCAGCCGGCGCCGGCCCGTTCCGCGGTCGTCCGTACGATCAGCGGGTCGTCGCCGCCGGCCTCGACCAGGGCGAGCGAGAGCACCGCATCGCCGGCGACGACGGCGGGCAGGATGCGCGCGCGTTGACCGTCGGTGCCGAACCGCGCGACTGCGAGCGCGCCGAGGAGCGTGGGCAGGATGGGCACGGGCGCCACCGTCCGGCCCACCTGCTCGAGCAGGATGCACAGCTCGAGGAAGCCGTACCCACTGCCGCCGGCGTCCTCGGGCACGGCGACGCCGAGGAGGTTGGCTCGGGCCAGCTCGCCCCAGAGCTTGCGGTCGAACCATTCCCGGCCGCCCTCGACTTCTTGCAGGCGCTCGAGGGTGACCTCGTGCTCGAGGATGCGGGCGACCAGCGCCCGAAGGGCTTCCTGGTCCTCGCTGAAGGCGAAGTCCATTCCCTTTACCGTGGTGCTCGCGGCATGTGCAGGCCGGCCATGGCCACGATCTCGCGCTGGATCTCGTTCACGCCCCCACCAAAGGTGGTGAGAACCGCCTGGCGGGCCGACCGCTCCAGCGCACCCGTGAGCGCGGCCGCGGCCGATCCCGTTTGCAGCGCGCCGGTCTCCCCCACCACCTCGAGCAGGAGCCGGTAGGCCTCCACGTAGAACTCGGTGCCGAACACCTTCACCGCCGACGCGTCGGCCGCCGCGAACTGCTCGTGCTCGACCATCCAGGCCACCCGCCAATTGAGGAGGCGGAGGGCGTCGAGGCCGGCCTTCACTCGAGCCAGGTTGAGCTGTACCCACTGCTGATCGACGACCCGGCTTCCGTCGGCGAGCTGGGCCTCGGTCGCCCACCGGTGGACCTGGCCGAGGAGGCGGTAGCCGGCGCCGGTGGCCACGATCGAGGAGCGCTCGAAGTTGAGCTGAGTGGTGAGCAGCTGCCAACCCTGGCCCTCTTCGCCGATCCGGGCCGAAACCGGCACCCGCACGTCCTCGTAGAAGGTGGCGTTGGTGCGAGCCATCAGGGTGCGTACCGGAGTGACCTTGAAGCCGGGCAAGGACGTGTCGACGAGAAAGAGGGTGATGCCCTTGTGTTTCGGGGCGTCGGGGTCGGTGCGCGCGGCCAACCAGACGTAGTCGGCGAAGTTGGCTTGCGTCGTCCACATCTTCTGGCCGCTGATCACGTACTGCTCGCCGTCGCGCACCGCCCTCGTCTTCAGGGAAGCGAGATCGGTGCCGGCGTCGGGCTCGCTGTAGCCGACCGCGATGTGCAGCTCGCCCCGCAGGATGGCCGGGAGGACGCGCTGCTTCTGGTCGGCAGTGCCGAACTGCATGATGGCGGGGCCGACCGTGTTCAGGGCCAGCAGCGGCACCGGGACCTCGGCGGTCATGGCCTCCTCGAAGAAGATGTGCTGCTCGATGGGGCCGAAGCCGCGGCCGCCGTACTCCTCGGGCCAGCCCACGCCGAGCCACCCGTCGGCGCCGATCTGGCGCACGATCTCCCGCATCGCGGGACCGCCTTCTTCTTGCGTCGCCGACACCCGGGCTCGCACGTCGGGCGTCATGAGCCGGCTGAAGTAGGCGCGCAGCTCGTCGCGCAGTGTCTTCTGTTCGGCGGTGTAGTCCAGGTGCACGGCGTTACCCCGATCAGCCCGCTCGCTCGTCCACGATCTTCGGAACCCTCGTTCGACGATCCACGTACTCGGGACTTAATCAGTTGGGGAGTTGATTTCCTTGGGTGGGAGTTTACTCAGCGGCAGAAAAAGAGACACTCGCAGTCACTTGTCGCCCCCTCGACCAACGCGCCTCAGAAGCTCGGTGCGGCGTAGTAGTTCTCGGCGCCGGCGACTTTGATGTCGGAGAGCCAGTCGCCGTCGTAGTGCTCGTTGGGACCCTGCTCGCCGGGGGCGACCAGCTCCCAGGCGTTGCGCTTATAGGTCCAGTTGCCGGGCTGCAGTCGGTGCGCCTCACGGAAGTGGAGGCGCGCGTCTTCTGCCGAGCCGGCATGGTGCAGGTGCTGACCGAGATCGAAGTGGGCCGCCGCCTCTGATTCCCCCATCGGACGGGACGCGGAGGCCTCGACCACCTCCGTTGCGCTCATCGCGTAGCGGCTCTCGGCGCCGTGGTCGACCCAGTCGCGCAGGGCGCGCACATAGCCCCCGTGGTGGTCGGGTATGCGCCTGACCTGCTCCAGAATCTCGCGTCGCCGGTCAGGTAGTCCCTCGGGGATGTCCATATCGCGATAGCGCGACCGCTCAGTTGCGCACACTTCGGCGGGTCGCACGAGCATGCCGTCTTCGTCGACCCACACCGCCATGGGCACGTTGACGATCCCGAGGAGAGCGTCGAGCCGGTGGGCGGAGTCGATCAGCTGAGGATGCTCGGCGCCCGACGCTTCGATCCAAGGCCGGGCCGCCTCGGGCTCGAGGTCGAGCGCCACCGTCACCACCTCGAGCCCCTTTGGGTGAAGCTCAGCCCGCAGACGCTGCCACCCGGGGAGCGCGAGACGGCACCCGCACCAGGACGCCCACGCCGCCAGGAACACCTTCTGGCCATGAAGGCTCGACAACGGGAACAAGGTGCCGTTCACGTCAGGGAGCACGAGGTCCGGGAGCCGCGCCGAAGCGAGCGCCTTCCCGCCGGCCTCGGGACCAAGGGCCCAGATCCCGTGGGTCTCGTCGGCCAACAGGGCCATACCCAACCGACCGGCCACGGTACGCACGTCGACGACACCGCCGCGCGGCGTCGGGAACGGCACGCAGCGGTCGTCACGACACAGGCCCTCAGGCTCGAGGGTCCAGCCGGTCGCGCGCTCGAGCTCGGCGGTGGTGACTTGGAGCGAATCCAGGATCATGCCGGCAGCCTAGGACCAGCCCAGGCGATGGTCGGCACCATCTGTGGCGTGGTGAGCGGCTGAGCACTAGCCCCGAGTGTTGAGCGCGCGTGTAAGCGCCACGCCGCTCGCGATCACGCCGATGTGGCTGAACGCTTGCGGGAAGTTGCCGACAAAGGAGCCGGTTGTCGGGTCGATCTGCTCGGGCAGGAGCCCGACGCCACTGGCGCGTCCGCAGAGTGAGGCGTAGAGCTCGCCCGCCTCGTCGATGCGGCCTTGCTTGGTTAGATTGTCGACGAGCCAGAAGCTGCAGAGCATGAATGCACCTTCGTCGCCGGTGATCCCATCGGGCGACGCGTCGTGCAGGTACCGGTAAAGCAGCCCGTTTCCCGCCGAGAGGCGTTCGGCGATGGCCGCGGTGGTTGCGACCATCCGCGGGTGATCGGCGGGGATCACGCGACGGAGCGGGAGCGCGAGCAGGCTGGCATCGAGCGTGCCGCCTCCGCCGAGGTGCTCGCTCAGCGTCTGGCGCTCGTCGTCCCACGCGTCCTCGAGCACCGACTGACGCAGGCTTTCGGCGGCTGCCCGCCACTCGGCGACCCGGCCGCGAAGCCCTAGTCGCTCCCCGAGCTTGGCCGCCCGATCGAGTGCGACCTGACAAAGGGCAGCCGAGTAGGTGAAGACCCGACCCGCGCTGCGAATCTCCCAGATGCCCTGGTCGGGTTCGCGCCACGCGTGCTCGGCGGTGTCGGCGAGCGTTGCCAGCCGGTTCCAGAGGTACGGCTCGATGGCGCCGCCTCCCGACACCCATTGGTACGCGCAGTCGAGCACCTCGCCGTACACGTCATGTTGGCGTTGATCGGCGGCGCCGTTCCCCCAGCGCACGGGCGACGAGACGCGGTAACCCTCGAGCTCCGGGTCTTCCCACTCGTCGGGCACCGGGCCACCCGAAAGGGCGTACATGATCCGCGGTCCCCGGCTCTCCTCGAACGCGTCGAGTACCCATCCGAGGAACGCGTTGGCCTCGGCCGGGTACCCGATCCGGCGCAGCGCGTACACCGAAAAGGCGGCGTCGCGGACCCAGGTGTAGCGGTAGTCCCAGTTGCGCTCGCCGCCGACCGGCGCCGGCATCGACGACGTGGGCGCAGCGACCAGCGCCCCGTTGCTCCAGTGATCGCACAGCTTCAGTGTCAGTGCCGCTCGCCGTACGAGGGGCTCCTCGGGGCCTGCGTAGGTGCACCCGTTTATCCAGCGGCGCCAGGCCGCCGCGGTGGCGTCGAGCAACTCCACGGCTTCGAAGCGGTGGTGACGGCGTGGGCCGTCCCACGACAGCACGAGGTCGAGCCGGTCGCCTGCCGCCAGCTCGTAGACCCCATCCAGGCCGGTCGGATGTCGGTTGGCGCGGAGATGAAGCGCGAGATCGCGCCGGCTCGCGACGTGCAGGTCGAGCCCTCCGTGCGCCGGGTCCGCGGTCGCGCCACCGCGGGGATGAACCTGGGCGCGCAGGCGGACCCTTCCGTCGAGCACGACCGCCGACCGCACGAGCTCCTGTCGGGTCGCGGGCTCATCGTCGGTGATGTCGGCGCCGGGTCGGAGCGCGAACGCGTCGGTGAGTCGCACGACTCCGTCTCGCGACTTCATCTCCGTGACGATGAGCGCGGTATCGGTCTCGTAGCGCTGGCGCGACTCGACCAGGCCCTCGGGCGCGACGGTGAAGTGGCCACCGCGCTGACGATCGAGCAGCGCGCAGAACACCGGGTCCGAGTCGAACCGGGGGAGACACATCCACGGGATGCTCCCGTCCCGACCGACGAGCGCGATCGTCGCGCCGTCACCGATCACGGCGAGGTCCTCGTGGGGCAGGTACCCGTTCCGCACCTGAAGAGGCCGGTACGACGGTTCGGTTTCGAGCATGACGTCTCCTTGTCCGGCGGCGGGTCAGGCTTGGATGGCAGCGAATGCGAGACAAGCGAGGAGCAGCAGCAACGCGACTCCGACCACGAGGCGGTTGACAAGGACGTGGCGCATCGTGCGGCTCCTCGTCAGACCCAGTCGAAGCGCTCGGTGTGGATGCGCTCCGACTGGACGTTCAGGGCGACGAGGGCGTCCTCGATCGCGTCCATCATCGGGTTCGGTCCACACACGAAGTACTGCCACCGCTCGAAGCCCGGTCGAAGATGGCGCGCCAACATGGCGGCGTCGATGCGACCAGTCTCGCCGCCCCATCCCGGTGAGGCGGTGGAGACCGTGAACACGACGTGGAGGTCGAGCCCCCTCGACAGTTCCTCGAGTTCCTCGCGAAACGTGGCCTCCTCCCAGTCGCGGTTGGCGACGAACACGACCACCGGCCGGCTGTCACCTCGCTCTGCGAACGCCCGGAGAATGCTCAGCATCGGCGTGATGCCGACCCCGCCAGCAATGAGGCCGAAGCCGGGTCCTTCGTACTGGTCGGGACTAAACACGCCGTGCGGCCCGTCGACGTACACCTTCGTGCCCGTGTTCAGGTCGGCGACGGTGTTCGTGAAGTCACCGAGCGCCTTGATGCTGATGTCGACGTCACCGAGCGACTCTCCGCTCGATGAGAACGAGAACGGGTGTTGGGTGAGCGAGAACGGCGAACGGTCGACGACGATCCAGGCGTACTGGCCGGGCCGGAACCGGAAGCCACGGTGCCCGTCGGGACGCAACGTCAGGGTGGTGGTGCTGCCTCGCTCGGGCGTGAGCCGCTCGATGGTCCACGATCGTCGTCGCAGCGTCATGGGTTTGCCGATCCGCACCCATACGAGGAGCGCGACGAACGCGGCCGACATCGCGACCCAGAGGATCTGCTTCCAGAGTGAGTTCACGTAGTAGTCGACGAGTACGACGTGTACGAGCGCGGCGACGACCGAAACGACCGCGAGAACGGCGTGCAACAGATGCCACCACTCGTACGACAGCCGGAGTCGCGCTCGCCAAAGCGACGAGGCGATCAGGGCGAGGAGCGCCGCGGTGGCGATCGCTCCGAAGATCACGCGCGCCGGTGTCGCCTCGGAGCTGAACCGGAAGACCTTGTCCCACTCGGCCGACAGGGCAACGTGCACGAGCACGAAGGCGAGGCCCACGAGCCCGATCTGGCGGTGGAACTGCACGAGGGCGTCGGTTCCGAACGGCGCCGCGACGGCGCGAAAGCGGGCGACGAGCGCGAAGTCGAGGCCCATGAGCGCGAGGCCGACGAACCCGAGCGCGACCGAGAACTCCGTGGCGAACCCACGTCCCGGTTCCGAGACGCCGATCACCGCGAAAACGAGCGGCGCGAGCGCAACGCCGAGGAACACCCCGATCCAGATGGCGCCCCGAATGACCAGGCTCATCAGGTCTCGAGCCGGAACGTCACCTCGACCGCGGCGGGAAGGTCGATGGTCCCGGGTTCGACTTCGACCATCGGCGCGGCCTCCCCGCGCATCGCCGCCGGTGCGGCAACCGCCTGCATGCACGGCGGCCCGCCCGCGCTGACGCCGGTCCCGGGTACTCGTATACGAGCCCGGCCGCATCGAAGACGCTCACGCGGGGATCGTACGCGGGCGCCCGATAGCCTGCCGGAGGGCGATGACTCGACCCCAAGAGCAGAGGCAGCGCGGATTCCGAGTCACCGAGGCGGAGCATCCGGCGTGGTGAGCGCGGTGCTCGCACGAACCCGCCGTCAGTCGGTCACTGTCGAGGGTGTGCGTAGTTCGCGACAGGCGGCGCCTGGGATGGGTCGTCGGACTCTTGACACCGGACCCGAGCCGATATAATTGTTCGGATAGTTGATTCCGGCGCCGTCACACTCAGCCCCGCCGGACCGCACCGGAGGTCGCGATGAAACGTCGTCTGGCCGCTCTGTCCATCGCCTGCGTGGTGATCGCGGCCGCGTGCTCCCGAGACGAGGCTGGGAACGAGTCCACCGAGTCCACCGAGGACGCTGAGGGCGGTGGCGCGGCCGGGCTGGTCGTCGGCGACACCTTTGGGTCGATCGATTTTCCCTGCGGGGAGAACGAGGAAGGCGGCGAGGTCGCCGACGCGCCCGAAGACGAGATCCAGGGCGTGACGGCCGACTCGATCAAGGTCGGGACCTTCGCCGACCCTGGCTTCGAGGCCGCGCCCGGCGTCTTCCAGGAGATGTTCGACCTCGCGGAGGCCTTCGTCGAGGAGTGCAATGCGCACGGGGGAGTCAACGGCAAGCAACTCGATTTGACCCTCCGTGATTCGAAGCTGTTCGAATACCTCCCCCGGGTCGAGGAGGCCTGTGGAGAGGACTTTGCGGTCGTGGGCGGCGGCGCCGCCTTCGACGAGAACGGCGCCCAGATGCTCACGGACTGCGGCCTGGTCAGCTTCCCGGGCTTCGTCGTGAGCGCGAACGCCTCCCTGGCCGACAACGTGGTCCTGGCGTTGCCGAACGTGCCCGAGGTCAAGCCCGGCCATCATCTTGCCCAGCTCCTCGAGGAGCTGGAGGAAGACGGGGCCGGCACCGGCCTCGATGTCGAAGCCGTGACCCAGAACGCCGGGATCCTCACCGGCGACATCCAAGGGGGGGTGAACTTCGCCGACCAGAGCGTGAAGTCGGCCGAGGAGCTCGGGTTCGAGTTCGTGTACAACGCCACCTACAACATCGCGGGCGAGGCGAACTGGAGCCCGTTCGTGTCCGCCATGCAGAACGCGGGGGTGGAGCTCCTCAACTTCGTCGGTGTCCCCGACTACTTCGTCCAGCTCCAGGAGGCCATGGACGAGTTCGGCTACGCCCCGGCGATCATCCTCCAGGAGGCGAACTTCAACGACGCCGACTACGCCACCGGCATCGAGGGCCTCAACCCTGACACCCTCAACCTGGTCCGGAGCCCGTACTGGCCCTTCGCGCGAGCCGAGGAGCACGAGCCCACCCGGCTGTACCTCGATTTGATCGAGACGTACGTGAGCGACGCGGTGCCGGCAGAGCTCGGCCTGCAAGGCCTGTCGGCGTGGTTGCTGTTCGCCACTGCCGCCAGCGAATGTGACCGCAACAACGACCTGACCCGATCGTGCCTGTACGACACCGCCAAGGGCTTCGAGGAATGGACCGCCGGCGGCTTGCACGCCCCCACGAACCCGAAGGAGTCGCGCCCGTCCGAGTGCGGCCTCATCTTCGAGGTCAAGGACGGCACGATCGACCTGTGGCGGCCGCAGGGTGACACCCCCGATGACGCCTACTTCTGCGACCCCGACAGCGTGATCGAGATCCAGGGTGACTACGGCGAAGGAGCGAAGCGCCAGACCTAGGGTGTCCCCTGATCCCTTCGCCGAACGAGAGGAGCAATGGGATGCCGAGGTACGACCTGGACGAGGTGGAGCAGGCGTTCCGCCGTTACTGGAAGACGACTGTCGACGAGGACTGGGACGCCTGGGCCGACATGTTCACCGAGGACGCCGACTACCTCGATTGCTATCTCGGGAGCCTGAAGGGTCGCGAGGCGATCCGCGAATACATCAAGCCCCTGATGGCTTCCTGCCCAGAGGTGTACAGCACCTACGAGTGGCATCTCTGCTCGCCCGACGGCCGATGCGTCGTGCACATGCAGAACCGGCGCGACAACCCCGAGCCCGGCGCGCCGCCCATCGACTGCGCGGGGATCACGGTTCTCCAGTACTCGGGCGACGGGAAGTTCTCGAACGAAGAGGACTACTGGGACGTCAAGGCGGGGATCGCGACGACCGAGCAGTATGTCGCGGCGTGCACGGCCCACGACCCCGACTACCCGAAGAAACGGACGCGTCGCGACTGGGGTCCGGGCCCCGACTGGACCCAGGGCGCGCCCAGCTATGCCGAATCGCCCCGCGGGAACCGCTCACATTGAGCCACCGGCGAATCGAGGGCACGATGCCCGAGGCGGCCAACAAACAGCCGGCGGTGCCGACACCGAACCCCGACCTCGTGGGCCTCGGCCGACTGGTCGGCACGTGGGACGTCTCTGGCGGCGCCGAAGGCACCGTCACCTACGAGTGGATGGAGGGCAACTTCTTCCTCATTCAACGGGTCGACCTCGAGCATGACGGGCGGTCGATCAAGGCCCTCGAGATCATCGGGCACGAGCGGCCCTTCGGGGCCGAGCCCGGCGACGACATCAAGTCCCGCGTCTACGACAACGCGGGCAACACCTTCGACTACGTGTACGAGCTCGAGGGGGAAACCTGACCATCTGGGGCGGTGAGAAGGGCTCGCCGGCGTACTACCGGGGCACGTTTTCCGACAACGGCAACACCGTCACCGGCGCCTGGGTGTACCCGGGGGGCGGTGGTTACGAGTCGATCATGACCCGTTCGAGCTGATCGTCCAGGACTGATCGGCGGGATCGAGCAGCATCGCGTTGTCCAGGGCCTCGTCGTGTTCGCTGTGCGCGTGGCGGTGGCAGAACTCGGCGCACTGCATCGCGCTCTCCAGCGCCACCCAGTGGCTGAAGTCCATCTGCGGGCGGGCACGATGCCACTTCAAGTGACCTTGAAGTCAAGCAGCGATGGCTCGGGGAGCAGGGTCCAGGTGGGGTGTGTTCCGGCAGCCGCGCCCCGCCAGTCAGGGCGCGAGGAGCTCGACTGACGGGAAGTAGGTTCGGTATCGGGCGCGGTCGCGCGTGAGCAGGCGGTAGCCGGCGACCGCGGCGTGGGCGCCAACATAGAAGTCGGGAAGCGGAGCCTGGCGTGGGCCGCCTCGGCGTCGATAGTCGACGAAGCTCTTTCCGGCGAGGAAGCCCGCGGGCCACGGCAGCGGTTCCCGACGGAACACGTCGGGCGGCACCGCGTCGTCGAGGTCCTCGATCCGCCGAAAGCCGATGGAGACCTCGGCGTAGATGACCGGGTTGATAACCGGCACGCTGTTGCTCACGACGTCTTCCAGCGACGCGCCCGACCGCGCGGCCCACACCGGGTCGCCGGTCAGCACGTCGAGCAGAACATTGCTGTCAACGAGGACCGCCGTCATCGTCGGCGTCTCCCCTCGTGAGCGCGAGGATCTCGTCGGTCGTCATCCCGTTGTCGGCGCGACCCCGCATGCGCCCGATCACGCGACGGCCGCGGCGCGCCTCTCGCACGCGCACGATCCGGGCGGCATCGCCGTCGATCTCGAACTCGACCTCGGTGTCGGGGAACAGGCCGAGCTGCTCCCTGACCTCGATCGGGATCGTCACCTGGCCCTTGGCTCCAATACGCACGGTGGCTCCTCGGTAGGAATCCTACAGGTGCGAATCTTACCCAATCGTTCCCGAGCTGCTCTCGGCTCGGCACGTCGGGCCTCGCGGCCGGGCCTTCGGTTTCGATTTCACGCCCGAGATGCTCGAGGTCACGGGCTGCCCATGCTCTGGTTCGAGGTCGAGGGCTACCCATTCGTGGCGGACGAGCCCGTAACCGGCTTCGAAGGCGAAGGTCCAGTGGTTCCCCTCGGGGTCGGCGACTTCGGAGGCTCGACACCGAACGTCGGCAGCCCGGTGTCTTGGCTGCGGCTGGGTGTTCTCGACCAGGTACACGCGCTGGATCGCAGCGGGGCCGTGGCGAGCTCGGCCATGCCAGCGTCGAATGGAACGCTTGCCTCGAATCCGAGACGGGCCCGCGCCCGGGCTGACGAGGCGAACACGTGCCGAACGTCACCCAGACGGTAGCCACCCACTACTTGCGGCTGCGGCGCGTCGGAACCGAGGCCGGCTGCAAGCGCCGTCGCCATGTCCAGCACCGACCGTGGCGTTCCGCTCGCGATGTTGAACACGCCACCGATAGGCGAGCACAGTGCGAGCACGTTCGCGCGTGCGACGTCGCCAACGTGCACGAAGTCGCGTAGCTGCCCTCCGTCCTCGAAGACCCTCGGCCGGCGACCGGCCGCGAGCGCGCTCCGGAAGATGCCGGCAACGCCCGCGTACGGCGTGTCGCGCGGAAGACGGGGACCGTACACGTTGTGGTAGCGGAGTGCGACAACCGGCATGCCGTGCTCACGGCCGAACGCGAAGCCGAGGTGCTCCTGGTGGAGCTTCGTCGCGGCGTAGACGTTGCGCGGATCAGGCGGGCTGTCCTCGGCGACCGCCCCGGGCCGAAGCCCCGAACCGCACTGCGGACAGCGGGGCTCGAACCGTCCCGCGTCGAGGTCGGCCGGCTTCCTCGGGAGCGGCCGCACCGGGCCGTCCCGCTCGCATCGATACCGACCCTCGCCGTACACCACCATGCTCGACGCGATCACGAGCGGGCCGCGGAACCGCGCGCCGTGGAGTGCTGAGAGGAGCACGGCCGTCGCGAGGTCGTTGTTGGCGACGTAGGCGGGAGCGTCACCGAAGTCGACGCCGAGGCCGACCATCCCGGCCTGGTGGCTCACCGCATCGACGCCGGCCACGGCTGCCGCCGCGACCGACGGATCGGCGAGATCCCCCCACCGGTAGTCGACCTCCGGGCGCAGATAGCCAGGCGGACGATCGTGGGCTGCGGGGTGCAACGCGTCGACGACACGGACGTCATGACCGGTCACGGCAAGGGCGTCGACCACGTGGGACCCGACGAAGCCGGCGCCACCGGTCACCAGGACGCGCATCTCAGATCGGCAGGCGAACGGTGAAGCGGCAGCCGCCGTTCTCGTTGCGCACGCTGATGTCACCGTGCTGCGCTTCCACCAGCCCGCGTGCGATCGCGAGTCCGAGCCCGGCTCCCTCGCCGGGCGTGCGAGCGGGGTCACCGCGGAAGGCGACGTCGAAGATCCGCCCGAGGTCAGCTTCGGGGATGCCGCCGCCGTAGTCCACGACCGAGACGTAGGCACGGTCTTCAGCACGACCCGCTTCGACGAACACCGTTCCGTCGCACGGCGTGTGTCGGATCGCGTTCTCGACGATGTTGCGGAGCGCACGCAGCAGCTCGGTCGTGGAGACGGTCACCTGGGGCTGGGGACCGTCGAGACGACCCTCGAGCCGCACGCCCTTGGCCTCGGCCACGGGCGCGGCCCCGGCGATCACGCCCGAGACCAGGTCCGACAGCGAGATCTGCTGGAGATGCAGCCTGAGAACTCCCGCCTGCGTGCGGCTCAGCTCGAAGAGGTCGTCGACAAGCGCCGACAGGCGCTCCGACTCCACGCGAAGGGTCGCGTGGTAGCGGTCGACGGCCTGCGGATCGGAGACCACGCCGTCCTCGAGCGCCTCTGCCATCGCGCGGATACCGGCAAGGGGTGTGCGCAGATCGTGCGAGACCCACGCCACGAGCTCGCGCCGCGACTGTTCGAGCGCGCGTTCGCGCCGCCGGGCATCGTCGAGGCGCGCCGACGTCCGCTCGAGCTCCCGGGCCAGACGGTCCAGCTCCGCCGGACCGTCAGCCCCGGCGACCATGGGATCGCCCTCGGCGGGCTCGGCCTCGGCG
>JBOGFL010000559.1:0-4542 GCA_050743285.1 Acidimicrobiia bacterium | reverse complement strand
GATCGGTCTCGCGATCGTTGCGTGGATCCTCAGGGAGGCCGGCGACATCAGCGACTTGTTCGATCCCACGACCATCCTCGTCGTGTTGATCGGCATCTGTGTGATCGATGTGATCGCAGCGGTGATCGGCACGATCCTCGCGTTGTTCCGCCTCCCCCTCCAGCGACGCCGGCTCGAGCGGCGAGTGCTCAGCGAGACGCGGGCACACGTGGCCGAGCCCGGCGAGCATCGTCAGATCCAGAACCTGCTCGAGGCGCTCGCCATCGCGGCCGGGATCCCCCCACCCCGCTTCGCGTTGATCGACGACCCGGCACCGAACTCGTTCGGGGTCGGCACCAGCCCGGACAACACGATCATCGGGGTCACCACCGGCCTCGACGAGCTCCTGACGCGCGACGAGCTCGAAGCGATCCTCGCCTACGAGGTGAGCCGTGTCCGCAGTCTCGACGTCGCGCTGTCGAGCTGGACTGTTGCCCTCACGGGTAGCGCGATCGAATCGCTCGAGACTGGCGACCTGCGCGCCATCATCGGGTTCCTGCCATTGCGGTTCGCCCGGCGGCTCCAGGTCTGGGCGCTACGGGGCGTCGGCCCCGAACGGGACCGGACCGCGATCCAGTTCACTCGCCATCCCCAGGCGCTGGTCGACGCGCTCGAGAAGCTGCACGCCCGATCCGAACCAGGTGGGACGGGTGAGCCGCGCCACCGCGCCGCTGTGGATCGAGGTGCCCAGGCCGACGGGCGCGATGTCGAAGTCGGAGCAACGGCTGGCGGCCGAGCTCGGCCTCGACGGCCGCATCACCGAGCTCCGGGCACTCGCCAGCATGCCGCCGGCGCCGGTCACCAAGCACCAGCCACACGGCTCGTCGCCGCCTGACAAACGTCTTTGGGATCTACACCTAGCTCGGCGAGAAGCACACCGGCAACGCGTCGGGCGACCGCATGACGCTGCCCACGATCCGCGGCCGCGGCGCGTCGGGATCGAGACGCAGATCGGGCAGACGCTCGAGCACCGCTTCGAGCGCGACCCGCGACTCCATGCGGGCGAGGTGCATCCCGAGGCAGACGTGCGGACCGAACCCGAAGGTGACGTGAGGACCGGGCGACCGGTGGATGTCGAAGCGGTCGGCGGCGGGGAAACGGCGCTCGTCACGGTTCGCCGAGGCTACGAAGACGTCGAGCGCCGTGCCGGCGGGTATGTCGACACCGCCGACAGTCGTGTCGCACCGAGCTCGCCGGGCGACGAGGAGAATCGGCGACTCCCACCGGAGCCCCTCCTCGATCGCGGGGAGATTGAGATCGGGGTCGCGACGCAGGTCGTCCAGTTGCTCGGGGTGGGTCAGCAGAGCAAACAGCAGGTTGCCCATCGACCGGTAGGTCGTCTCCACGCCGGCAGGAAGCAACAAGCGCAAGAAGTCGAAGACCTCGTCGTCGTCGAGACGGTGCCCGTCGAGCTCGCTCTCCACCAGTTCCGTGATGAGATCGTCCTGCGGGTGGCGCCGGCGATCGGCGACGACTGCGGCGAAGTAGGCGCGCAGCGCCTCGGATGCAGCGACGGCGCGGTCCCAGTTCACCGGCGCGCTGATGAGCTCCATCGACCAGCGCAGGAACTGTCTGACATCACGGTCGGGCAGACCGAGGATGCGAGCGATGACCCGTACCGGGAACGCGAACGTGAACTGGCGAACGAGATCGACTCGCCCATCGGTCGCAAAGGTGTCGATGAGCTCGTGCACCACGCGCCCGACCAGCTCGTGCTCCCACCGCGCCAGCAGCTTGGTACGGAAAGCGGGCGCCACCAGGGCCCGGTGGGTGCCGTGCTCGGGCTCGTCGAGGGCGACGATCGTGCGGCCGATGATCGGTCCCATCAGGTCGGCGAGGATCAGCGAGGAGTACGCCGCGTGGTCGCGGAGCACCTGGCGCACCTCGTCGTAGCCCAGCACCGAAACCCAGGTGTCCTCGCCACCCACGTCGGTCACGAAGGCGGGGTCGAGGACGAAGTCGCGCTGCACCGGACCCCGCCGCCGCGCCGCCGCCAGGGCGGGATACGGGTCGGCGTCGCCGAACTGGATCGTGTCGGGCAGCTCGAACGGATCGACCGCGGGTGAAGGGGCGGGCCCGGTCACGCCGCTTCGAGGGTGGCCAGCCGGTCCTCCCAGGCGAGCTGGTCGACCAGCCACAGCAACGCTCCCAGGCGGTCGGTGCCCGCTAGGGTGACCCACAACAGATCCTGATGAGTACTTCGCATACTCTGGAGTATGCTAAATACCGATGAGTACGTCAAGCGATTTTTCGACCGCGGCCGTCGAGCCCCTCACCCCCGAGCGGCGCCGGCAGCAGACGAGGGACCACCTCCTCGAGGCCGCCGGGCGGGTGTTCGCCGAACGGGGCTTCCACGGCGCCACCATGGACCAGGTCGCGGCCGCCGCCGGCTTCACCAAAGGTGCCGTCTATTCCAACTTCAAGAACAAGGAAGATCTCTTTCTGGCGCTCCTCGACGAGCGCATCCAGCAGCAGCTCGCACTGGTCGAGCAGGCACACAATGCCGACTCCGGCGAGTGGGGGCCTGCTGCGTCCCAGCCCTGGGTCGACATCACCGCACAGATGCTGTGGGGCGACCGTGACTGGCAACTCCTCAACTTCGAGTTCGTCCTCTACGCGGCCCGTCACGAGGAGGCCCGCCGCAAGTTGGCGGAGCGGGAGCGGGCGACGCACAAGCTTCTCCAGCCGTTGATCGAAGTCGAGTTCGCCAACCTGATCAACGCCGGCTTCTCGGCCGAGGACGTCATGACGATCGTCACAGCCCTGTTCGGAGGCATCTCGAACCTCCATCTCACCGATCCCGACACGTCTGACGAGCACCTGGTCGAGACCGCAATCAACTTCCTCAACCGGGCGATCGTCGGACCCACGTCCGAGTAAACGCGGAGGGAGTGGGATTCGAACCCACGGAGGCTCGCGCCTCAATGGTTTTCAAGACCATCCCGTTCGGCCGCTCCGGCATCCCTCCGCCCGCCATTGTCGCGGACCGAGGGACGGGAGCCGTCAGTCGTTCCCGGGAGTCGTGACGACGGCGCTGCCACCGGCCGGCGGCCCGACCCCCGCCCGGATGCGCCTCGAGCCGGTCGGTCTACGATGAGCGATCCAAACGAAGACCAGGGGGTCTGACGTGCAGGAGTTCAAGCAGCTCTACATCGGCGGCGAGTGGGTGGACCCGGCCGGCAAGTCCACCATCGACGTGATCTCGCCCCACACCGAAGAGGTCATCGCCAAGGTGCCGGAGGCCAACGAGTCCGATGTCGACCGGGCCGTCGCCACCGCACGCGACGCGTTCGACCACGGCGAATGGACCCGCCTCATACCCGAGGAGCGCTCGGCCGCGGTCCAGCGCTTCGCCGACGCCTACGCGGCCAAGATCCCCGACCTGGCCAACGTCATCACCGAGGAGATGGGATCCCCGATCAGCTTCTCGAACCTGGCCCAGTCGCCCGCACCGTGGCTGATGCTGAACACGTTCATCCAGATCGCCAACGAGTTCCCGTGGGAGGAACGGCGCCAGGGCTCGCTGGCGGGCGAGGTCATCGTCCGGCGCGAACCCGTCGGCGTCGTCGGCGCGATCGTGCCGTGGAACGTCCCGCAGTTCGTGACGATGTCGAAGCTGGCCCCGGCATTGCTCTCGGGCTGCACGATCGTGATCAAGCCCGCGCCCGAGACCCCGCTCGACGCGTTCATGATGGCCGACATCCTCGACGAGGCCGGGATCCCGAAGGGCGTCGTGAGCGTGCTGCCCGCCGGTCGCGAGGTCGGCGAGCACCTTGTGCGGCACCCCGGCGTCGACAAGATCGCGTTCACGGGCTCGACCGCCGCGGGGCGGCGAATTGCCGGCATCTGCGGTGAGCAGCTCAAGCGGGTGAGCCTCGAGCTCGGCGGCAAGTCGGCCGCCATCCTGCTCGACGACGCCGACCTCGAGGCGACGATGAACGGCCTGAAGTTCGCGTCGCTGATGAACAACGGTCAGGCGTGCGTCGCCCAGACCCGGATCCTCGCCAGCCGCAAGCGCTACGACGAGGTCGTCGGCGCGCTGGGCGAGATGGTCGGCTCGCTCACCATCGGCGACCCGCAGGACGCGACCACCGAGGTCGGCCCGCTCGTTGCCGAACGCCAGCAGGAGCGGGTCGAGAAGTACATCGCCCTGGGTGAAGAGGAAGGCGCCAAGGTCGTCATCGGCGGGGGCGGTCCCCCGGCCGGCCACGAAAAGGGCTGGTACGTGAAGCCGACCGTCTTCGCCAACGTCGACAACTCGATGCGCATCGCCCAGGAGGAGATCTTCGGCCCCGTCCTCGCGGTCATCCCTTACGACGACGCCGACGACGCGGTTCGGATCGCCAACGAGAGCGACTACGGCCTGGCCGGCTCGGTGTGGACCGCGGATGCCGACGCCGGGCTCGAGATCGCCGGTCGGGTGCGCGCCGGGACCTACGGCGTGAACCAGTACACGATGGACTTCGTGGCCCCGTTCGGCGGCTACAAGGCCTCCGGCCTCGG
>JBOGFL010000558.1:0-7414 GCA_050743285.1 Acidimicrobiia bacterium | reverse complement strand
GTCCCGCACCGGCGAAGGGGTGCTCGTCGACGTCTCGCTCCTGAACTCGGCCGTGTGGACACTCGGCCCGGACCTGACCGCGACCACGATCCTCGGCAAGGACCCGCCGACCCAGGACGCCCGCCGTCCTCTGTCGAACCTGCTGATCGGCTCGTATCTCACGGGCGACGGGCGGTGGCTGCTCCTGAACATGCTCGACGACATGCGCCACTGGGCGCCGACGTGTCGCGCGCTCGGACTCGACGAGCTCATCGACGACCCGCGCTACGCGGACACGGCCGGGCGGTCCGAGCACCGCCAGGCGCTGTACGAGCAAATCCGCACGACGATCGCGGAGCGGCCGCTCGCCGAACTACGGACGCGCCTCTCCGCCGAGGACACGATCTGGTCGGTGATGGCGTCGCCCACGGAAGTGATCGCCGACCCGCAGGTCGAGGCCAACCGCTACCTCGCGCCGCACCCCGATCACGAGCGGGCGCGCCTCGCCACCGGCCCGTGCCAGTTCGACGACGAGCTGCCGGCGGTGCGGTATCACGCGCCGGCCGTCGGCGAGCACACCGATGAGATTCTCGCCGCCGCCGGCGTGGCCGAGGACGAGATTCGCCGGCTCCGCGACGCCGGCGCCGTCGCGTAGCGATCCTCCGTACGAATATGCCGACGAACGGTCACGAGTCCTCGACTTCGGCTACTGACGCCAGGAGTCCGAGCATGGGCCCCAAGTATTGCTTCGTGTTCGGCTGTCAACGATCGGGCACCACTGCCCTGACCCGGCTCCTGCATTCGCACGGCGCCGTGGTCATGGGGGTGGAGCGCTACAAGTATCTGCTCACCAGCCGCCGGGGCCGGCGATCCTTCGCCCCGGCGTTGTTCGAGCCCGACCGTTTCCTCGACTTCCGCCCGGCCGACACCAATGTCGACCCGGCGGCGGGCCAGTTCACCAGTCACTATGCGAGAGCCGAACGGCGGCTGCGACGCGGCAAGGTGAAGTACGTCGGCGACAAGTTGCCGCTGGGGCGAAAAGTCATCAAGACCGTCGAGACACGCATGCCGGTCCCGCGATACATCTTCATCTATCGCGATCTTCTTCCGGTCGCGTCGTCCTTCGCGGTACGGGCCCGGAACCCCGACGACCGGAACTGGCCTGCCGCTGACGACTACGAAATCGCCCTCGAACGCTGGCACGAGGCGTTCGCCATCGCCGACGACCTCGTCGACAGGGTGGGCGGCGATCGGATCTTCGTGGTCAAGTACGAACGCCTGTTCAACCAGGACGCCAGGACCCGTGACGCGATCTTCCGCTTCCTCGGCCTCCACGTCAGCCCGCAGGTACAGCGGCATTTCGAGACCCGGACCGAGGATTGGGAGGACCGCCGGTCGAGATCACTCGCCCTCTCGGTTGCGGAACAGGACCGGGTGCTCGGCGGCCTCGATCATGACGTCCTCGAGCGCTTCGATCATCGCTTCGAGGAGGAGGTGGCGCGCTTCGGCGCTACGCCCTGAGCGCCTGGAGCTGGTCGTGCAACTCGGTAAAACGGGTCGAGTACTCGACCGCGGCTCGCCGCATCGAGAACTCCTCCGCCCGTTGCCGTCCCTCGGCACCGAGTCGACAGCGAACGTCGGATCGATCGAGGAGGTTGACAACCGCATCCGCCATCAGTGACGTGTCGGAACGGTCGAGTACGACACCCGTCTTGCCATCCTGCACGACGGAGGTCACGCCACCGAGCGGGAACGTCACCACCGGACATCCGGTGAGCAGCGCTTCGATGGCGACACCCGGGATCCCCTCGGCCTCGCTGGTCAGAATGACGAGATCCAGCCCGCCGTACACCTGCTCGACGTCGGAGCGATGGCCGAGCAGGCTCACGTCGGCGACGAGACCACGCTCGGCCACCTCCTTTGCGACGCGATCTCGGAGCGGCCCGGCACCGGCGATCACCAAATGCGCTTTCTGACCCTGAGCGAGCACCCGGGCGAACACGTCGAGCGCCCGGTCCGGACGCTTCTGCGGGACCAGGTGGCCGACGAAGCCCAGCAGCGGCACGTCGTCGGGAACGGAGATCTCGCGGCGCAGACGCGTCGATGCCTGATCGCGATCAACGTGGAGGAAGCGCTCCGGCGATCTGCTGTTGCCGATCAGCCACACGGGCCCGGCGAAGCCGAGCTCGCGTGTCTCGTCGGCAAGCCTCGTTGTGAGCGCCACCACCGCGTCGGTACGGCGCGCCACGAACTGAAGCCACTGTCGCTTGCCCGCACGCGTTGCGCCGGGAGGGAAGCCGAGGATGCGCTGCCAAACCAGGATCGGCCGCCGCCGCACCGGCGCGAGTGCAGCCGTGGCGACCGCGGCGGCTCCGTGGGCGAGGATCAGGTCGACGGGCTGGCGACCGAGAAGACGCCGGAGTGGCCACACACTCGCACCCACCGCTCTCGGACCCGCGTCGCGCCGATTCGTCAGTGCGGGCAGTGCCGGGTCGCGCGCTCCGTCGTGCGCCAGCCCGATGGCAACCACGTGGTTCGGGTGTCCGAGTTCGTCGAGCTCGTTCGCGAGTTCGAGCGCGACTGTCTCGGCGCCCCGGCGGTGACTTCGTCCGACGATCTGCAAGATCCGCATCAGCGGGCATCGTGGTGGGATACGGCCTGTGTGTCAACCAGGAACCGTCCGAGCCCGAAAACGCTCATTCCCCCAACCTGCCCCCGAGCACGAGAAAGAATGCCCTGATGGCGGCCGCGAGCGGAGCGATTCTCGTTCTCCCGACGCCGACTGCCGGCCAGCAGGGCCCGGTCGCCGCATGGGTGAGCACTGCGGGGTGGGCGAGCGCGGCGCGACGGGTGCTCGGCGCCGCATGGATTGTCACGCCGGGAGGGCTGGTCGAGCCGGAGGACGCCCGGCGGCGCGGCTCTCATCCTCGGCTCTCGAGCGATTCGGCCTCGGCCTTGCGTCGGCGGATGCCCGGGCTTGCCAAGACGGCGATCAAGGATCTTCGGGATTGGAGACGCAGCCGGCAATTCCGCATCCCACCCGCAGGGCCCTGGCGTGATCGCACTGTTTCGTTCGTCTGGCAGCGCCACGAGCTGTTCCACACGGCCGGAATCAGCTTGGCCCGAACACTCGACGTTCCAACGGTGCTGTTCGTCCCGGCCACTCTCGTGTGGCAATCGGAGCAATGGGGGGTCAGTCGGCCTGGCTGGGAGCGCTGGCTCGAGCGCCGGGGCGAGCAGCCGGCACTGCGAGCGGCGGACTTGGTCGCCTGCGGCTCTGCCGAGGTCGCCGATCAGGTGCGCCGGTTAGGAGTCAGAGGCGAGCGGATCCTGATCACACCGACCGGCGTCGACCTCGACCTGTTCGCGAACCGGACCGACGCACGACCGCTTCGGAAACGCCTCGGGCTCGCGAGTCGCTTCGTCGTCGGCTGGGTCGGCAGCTTCCGGCGGTTCCACGCGCTCGAGCAGGCAGTCGACGCCGTCGCCCAGCTGCAAGGGGCCACGCTGTTGCTCGTCGGTGACGGGCCGGAGCGAAGGCGAGTCGAGCAGCTCGCCCAGGCGCGAGGCGCCGAGGCCGTGTTCGTCGGGACTGTGCCGCATGCGGAGATCCCCGCCTATGCCAGGGCAATGGACGTGGGACTGGTGCTCGCGGATTCCGCAACCGATTTCCACTATTCGCCACTCAAGCTCGCCGAGTACCTCGCGGCGGCGCGACCCGTCATCGCCCCCCGCGTGCCACACCTCGAAGCGCGCCTGACGCACGGCGTCGACGCGGTGCTCGTCACTCCCGGTGACACCGACTCACTCGTGGAGTGTCTGAGGCGACTGCAAGCGGACCCGGCGGCGCGCCGTAGGCTCGGGGCGTCGGCGCGAGCCGCCGCCGAGGCTCGGTGGTCGTGGGACCACCAGGTGCGGCGGATCCTCGACGCGCTCCGGTGACGACTGCATTCGACGCCCGCTCGATGGGTAGTGTCTTGCGGTAGCCATCACGCGGCGATATTCCTTGCCCGCTGGAGGCTTCGATCCCGACTGATGACGACCACCGCCCCGACACCGACGATTGCGCCGACGCCGGCCCCGGAGCCGGCCGAGGTCTACCTGCCGTCGGTCACCGGGCTGCCCCCGCTGCGGGCCTACTTGAGCGGAATCGCTCTGCGGCGCCCCTTCGTCTGGGAGCTCTCCCGAACCCAGCTGAAGGCCGAGCACTACGGAAGCATCATCGGACAGCTCTGGCTCATCCTCGATCCGCTGCTCCTCGCCTGCGTGTACCTCCTCCTACGCAGCGTCGTTCGTCCCCTCGGAGACGCGGAAACGCGTGCGTTTCTCATCTCGCACCTCATCATGGCCGTCTTCTTCTTCCACTTCACGACCAGGACGCTGACGAAAGGAGCGAACTCGATCGAGCAGAACAAGCAGATGGTGCTGAACACCGCTTTCCCGCGCGCCATCTTCCCGATCGTGGCCCTGCTTCGAGGCGTTCTCGACTTCCTCCCGACTCTCCTGGTCTATTTCGGGATTCACGCCCTGCTCGGCCAACCGTTCGGCATGACGCTCCTGTATCTCCCGCTCTTGATCGCGCTCCAGACCCTCTTCACCTTTGGTTGCATGCTTGTCTTCGCGCCGCTCATGGTCTTCTTTCGAGATACCAGCGGCTTCTTGCCGTACATCACCAAGATCTGGCTGTTCACGACGCCGGTCTTGTACACCGCGTCCGAGATCCCGGCGAACGTACGCGACATCCTGGTATGGAACCCGCTCTACCCCTTCTTCGCCCTGTTGGAGCAGATCTTCCAGGACCAACCCGTCTCGATCGGGTACATCGCGGCGGCGGCGGCGTGGAGTTTGGGAGCGTTTCTCCTCGGAGCATTCTTCTTCCTCGTGAAGGAACGCGACTTTGCCACTCGACTCTGACCGCGCCCCCGCGGTGCGGGTCCAAGACCTGTGGGTCCGATTCCGAACCACCCGGGAGCGGCAATCAACTCTCAGGCATGCGATCCGGCACGCGCGCCTGCGGTCCAAGTCGAGGATCCGCGTCGACGCGGTCGCGGGCGTGACCTTCGACGTGCCGGCCGGGTCCGTCTACGGCGTCATCGGTCCCAACGGAGCGGGAAAGACCACGCTGTTCCGCACCATCGCCGGGATCTATCCCCCGACCAAAGGCCGAATCAGCCTCTACGGCCGCGTCACGCCGCTGTTGTCGCTCGGTGTCGGGTTCAACCGCGAGCTCACCGGCCGCGAGAACATCTTCCTCGGAGGGCTCGCGGCCGGGCTCGAGCCCTCTTTCATCAAGCGCCGCTACAACGAGATCGTCGACTTCGCCGATATCGGAGAGGCGATCGACCAGCCGATGCGCACCTACTCGTCGGGCATGTTCGGCCGAGTCGCGTTCGCAATCGCCGCGCACCTCGACCCCGAGATCATCCTGATCGACGAGGCCCTGGCCGCCGGCGACGCCAGCTTCAAGCAGAAGTCCCTCGGCAAGATCGTGGAGCTGTGCGAGCGCGAGTGCACCGTCATGATCATCTCCCACGGGATGGACATCGTGAAGCAGCTCGCCGCACGATCCTTGTGGCTCGACCACGGCCGCATCCAAGCCGAGGGACCGTCTGACGAGGTCGTCACCGCGTACCTCAAGAGCCAGAAGGTCGACGCCGAGGCGCCCGCAACCCTCGAGGACGCCTAGCGCGATTCTCGCCCGTCGACCATCACGCGATTCCCCAACCGTCGAAGGACGGGCCGAGGAACGGACGGAGCCCGGCCACATCGTCACGGAGGACGCTGACGAGTTCACGGCGGAGATCGTCGGGCACCGAATCGTCGACGGCGGTCGTGACCTTGCGCTGGGCAACGCCGCGTCCCCACCGCTTCACCGGAGCCGGCGCGAGCCGGCGCGCGAGATCGTAGCCACGCCAGCGGCGAAACTTGCTCGTGAGCGGCCGATCGACTCGCTTGTTCTCGCTGAGGTGTTCGTCGGACGTGGCATCCGTCGCCGCCAGAGAGAGCTCGATCTCGAGGAATGCGAACACCTGCTGGAGGGTATTTGCGCGCTCGCGTCGAAGCGCGTCGGACGTGATGACAAGAAGCTGCGATCGGTCGAACTGCTCGAGGTACTGGTCGATCTGCATCCGGTAGCGGCTGACGTTCACGTACTCCGGCTCCGACCAGATCGCGTCGCGGAGTGGTCGGCGCTCGCCGTATCGGTGAACCACGTGCAGGTAGTGCGAGCGAATCCGGCTGATCGGTTCTCGTACGACGTAGATGAGCTTGGCGTCCGGGATCACGGTCGCGATGTTCTTCGGCGTGCCCGCCCGGCGCGGATACTTCGTGTAGTTCGTCGACGCCTCACCCACTGCTCGCGCGTCGCCGGCAGCAGCAAAGTGCTGTGAATACCATGCCACCCCGCGAGCGAGCTGGTCCGGGTTCGAGAAGAAGTGAAACTCCTTGACGTCGGGCATGTAGACCTGCGGGTGCGCCCGCAGGCTCAGCCACAAGGCGCTGGTTCCCGCCTTCATGGCGCCGATCACGAAGAAATTGGGCAGGCGCAGTTCGCTCACCGAGAGCCCGAGAGCACCGCGGGCTGATGGCCGTCGGCTGGTGCATCGTCAAGCCGAGCTCGCCGCAGGTCGAGCGCGAGCAATACGAACAGCGCCGGAAGCACGAGAGACCGCTGTCTCACGAGCAGCCCGAAGTTCGCGATCGACGAGAAGACGACCGAGTAGATCAGGACGAGGGTCCAGCAGTACAGCAGGAACGGAGTCGTGCGGGCGCGCCGAAGTGAGAGGGCCACCGAGCGAAGTCGGTACAGGATGAATGCCGCGATCGCCACGCCCTCGAGCGAGGCCAGGATCTGGAGCGACGTCGCCACCTCCCACGGGTACGGACGCAACAGCACCGTGACCGCGCCCTGGGGGAGCGTGAGTGGCGTCAGGCCGCCGCCGCCGGTGTCGAACTGCGAGCCCCCCTGGGCGGTGCTCTCGGTGGTCTCCTCGAGCTGGGTCTCGACCGAATTGAGCGAGAACTGCTCCATGCCCAGGAACTCCGCCCCCTCGCTGATCGCGAAGAACACCAGGAAGACCATCAGAACCATGCCAATAGGCCTGAGCAGCGAGACGCGGGCCGGTGCCACCTTCCGACGCACGCGGCCCGCGAGGTAGGCCACGCCGACCGCGAACACCACGATCGCGAGCAGGTGAGGGCGTACCCTCCAGACGAGCCAGCCAGCCGGCAACGCGATCAGCAGCCCGGCGAGGAGGCGATGATTCAGCGCCTTCGCGCTCGCGAGGGCGAGTCCACCCACGCCGAGTTGCATGAGCGCCTCCTTGCCGATCGACGAAGGCCAGAACGCGATGCTCGGCAAGAAGAACACGATCGCGAAATACAAACGCTTGTCGAGAAACGGGACTCCCTCCGCGGCCGCTCGGTACCAGAGGTA
>JBOGFL010000557.1:0-5134 GCA_050743285.1 Acidimicrobiia bacterium | reverse complement strand
TCGGCCTCGTCGACGACGAGGATCTCGATGGCGTCGAGCGAGAACTCGTTTCGCTCCAAGAGATCGATGAGGCGGCCGGGCGTGCCCACCACCACCTCGACGCCGCGCTCCAGCGCGTCGACCTGCGGGCCCATCGCGACCCCGCCGTACACCGCGATCACGCCGCGGTCGCGCACCTTGCCGAGCGGCGCGAGGACGTCCTTGACCTGGTTGGCGAGCTCGCGGGTCGGCACGAGGACAAGCGCGGTCGGTCGTCGGGGCTCCGCCTTGCCGACACGTTCGAGCAGCGGGACGCCGAACGCCAGCGTCTTGCCCGAACCGGTCTTCGCCTTCCCGCACAGGTCGCGGCCGGCGAGGGCGTCGGGAATCGTCAGTGCCTGGATCGGGAAAGACTCGCTGATGCCCTGGTCGGCGAGGGCGGCGACGAGATCGGGCGCGACGCCCAGATTCTCGAAGCGGGTTCCGCTGGTGATGATGGGGGTTGTGCTGATGGTGTTCGTCACGTAGTCAGGCGAGCGAGGTGGGGCTCGCTTGCAGATGTTAGCGCAGGTCAGGAGCGCGACCGAGGCACCCCCACCGACTCCTCTACCCGCGCGGCAAGGCGACGTCGAGCGGTGAAGCTGTCGAGCAGCATGATCGGCGCCATGTCCGACGCCTCGCGGTCGTCGTCACTTCCCGAGTTGTCGTCGTCGAGGAGGCCGGTGTTGTCGTCACCCATCAGCCTCTCCTCGTCGGGTAGATCGGTGGTCCCGTCGTCAGTCGCCTCATCGGCGGTGCTCCCGCCACCGCCGTCGTCTCCGCACGCCGCGAAAACGAGCACGAGAGCGAGAATCAGCCAGAGTCGCCGCATTGCCCGCGGCCGAGGTCGGAGCTACGCGCCGGTGCCGGCGGTGTCCCCGGTGTCGATGTCGCCGGTGTCGTCGGTCTCCTGCACGCCGCAGTTCTGGAACCCCGAGGTCGCTGGCCATCTCTCCGGCCTCGTCGAACTGCTGGCCGGCAGACTCGAGGTTTTCCTCCAGCCCGTCCTGGTCGCCGTCCTCAGCCGCGCCGGCGGCGGCCCGAGTGTCGTCGACGCCGGCTTGGACCAGGTCGAGGGTGTCGTTGACCTCGTCGGCGCTCTCGTCGGGCGCGGGGAGATCCCGGAGCGAATCCACCGTGTCCTGTTCGAGGTCGGCGATCTCGTTGAGGTAGTCGGCGGCTTCCTGCAGTTGGTCGTCATCGAGATCCTCGCTGGGATCGAACGAAGGCTCCTCGAGGGCGTCGATCTCCTCGTCGTTGGCGAGGCAGATCTCGTCCGCCTGATCGATCCAGTCGTCGAGGCTGAGCGTCTCTTCGTCGGTCGCCTCGTCGGTGGTGCCTCCATCACCACCCCCGTCGTCGCCGCAGGCGAGGCCGGCAGTGGGCAACGCGAAAAGGGCGGCCAGGCGAGAAGTCGTCGCATACGCGAACTTTCCCGCACGAACCGCGTTCTGTGCAAACCTCCGCCGATACCGCATTCAAGCCCGGAAGTGGGCGACACTGATGGCATGGCCGATGCGGTCGTCATCGGCGCCGGCCCGAATGGGCTCGTCGCCGCCAACGTACTCGCCGACCACGGCTGGCAGGTGGTCGTGCTCGAGGCGCAGCCCGAGCCCGGCGGCGCCGTCCGCAGCGCAGAGCTGACCAAACCCGGCTTCGTTCACGACCGCTTCAGCGCCTTCTACCCGCTGGCGGCGGCATCACCGCCGATGCGACGGCTCGAGCTCGAACGGTACGGACTGCGGTGGGCCCGCGCTCCCCTCGCGGTGGCGCATCCGACGGCGAGCGACGATTGCGCGGTCCTCTCCACGGATTTCGAGGAGACGGCGGCGTCGCTCGACAAGTTCGCGTCCGGCGACGGCGACGGCTGGCGAACGCTTTACGACCGTTGGGAGCGGGTCGGCGGCGACCTGCTCGATGCGTTGCTGTCACCGTTTCCCCCGGTTCGAGCAACGGCGAAGCTGGCGGCGCGGCTCGGGCCACGCGGACTCCTCGACCTCGGTCGGTTCGCCGTGCTGCCCGTCGGCCGGATGGCCGAGGAGGTGTTCGCCGGGGAAGGCGGACGACTGCTCCTGACCGGGTGCGCGCTGCACACCGATCTCGGCCCCGATGTCTCTGGCGGTGGTCTCCCGGGCTGGCTGCTCGCGTGTGTCGGGCAGGAGATCGGGTTCCCGGTGCCCGAGGGCGGCGCCATGCAGCTCACCGAGGCCCTCGTCCGCCGGCTTGCCGAGCGGGGCGGCGAGGTGATCTGCGGTGCGGAGGTCTCGCGCATCATCACGCGGGGTCGTCGCGCCGTCGCGGTGCTCACCACCGACGGCATGGAAGTCGACGCCCGCCGCGGCGTGCTCGCCGACACCGGCGCGCCCCAGCTCTACCGCGACCTGGTCGGCCCCGAGCACCTCCCGCCGGCGTTCAGCGCCGCGCTCGAGCACTTCGAGTACGACCACGGCACGATCAAGGTCGACTGGGCGCTCGACGGGAAGGTGCCGTGGCGAGCCGAGCCGGTCCGCCGGGCCGGTACGGTCCACGTGTCCGACAGCATGGACGAGATCTCCGACTACGCGGCCCAGCTCGCAACGCAGCGCATCCCGGCCCACCCCTACCTCGTGGTGGGCCAGATGACGACGGCCGATCCGACCCGGTCGCCGGCGGGCACCGAGACACTGTGGGCGTACTCGCATGTTCCCGCGCGCCCCCGTCTCGACTCGGCGGGAGAGATCGACGGTGACTGGAACGGTGACACCGTCCGCGCGTTCGCCGACCGCATGGAAACGGAGATCGAGGCGCGCGCACCGGGTTTCCGGAAGCTCATCGCGGAACGGCACGTCACCGGACCGAGCGAACTCGAAGCGGCCGACGCCAACCTCGTCGGCGGCGCCTTGAACGGCGGGACCGCCGCGTTACACCAGCAGCTTGTGTTCCGGCCGACACCGGGATGGGGTCGGCCCGAGACGCCGGTCCGGGGACTGTTCCTCGCCTCGGCGTCCGCACATCCCGGTGGCGGCGTCCACGGAGCATGCGGTCACAACGCGGCGCGCGCCGCGCTTGCGGCCGATCGCCGACGCCGACTCTTGGGCTCGATGCGCGCTCCGCGGCAGCCGATCAGCAACAATCGTCACTGACGCTTCCGAACAATCAGCGCGTCTTGGCGCGCCCCCACTCGATGCCGACCTTCACCCTCGCCACCTTCAACCTCCACTACGGTCTCCGCCCGCGCGGGCCGCGCTACGACCTGCCCGGGATCACCTACGACGTCCGGGCCGCGTGCAAGCGCATCGACACCGACGTGATCGTGCTGCAGGAGCTCTGGCGCACCGACGAGACCGGGTCCGAGCTCGACGACATCGCGCACGAGCTCGGATACGAGCTCCACGAAGCTCCGCTGTGCCGGGCGACGATCCAGCCCAAGCTACGGCCGGCCCGCCCCGGGCACGGCACCTGGGGTCTCGGCGTCCTCTCCCGCTTCCCGGTGCTCGCAGAGCGGCGTCTCCCGATCGGCGGCATCCCGTTCGACGGCGTCGGCGACCGTGACGCGCTCCAGCTCACCTTGGGAATCGACGGCACTCGCTTCGACGTAGTCGACGTGCACTCCTCCGCGCGGGTACCGCACGGTCCGCTCGTGCACATCCAGAGGCTGCGCCCGCAGCTGCCATCGGTGTGGGGAAACGGCGTCGTGGCGGGGGACTTCAATTGCTGGGGTCCGCCGATCACCGCGGTCCTGTCGGGGTGGCGGCGCGCGCACACCGGGGCGACGTGGCCCGCCCACCGACCGCACAGCCAGCTCGACCACATCCTGGTGAGCCGTACGGTGGAGGTCCTCGAGGGCGAGGTGCTGCCCGACGTCGGGTCCGATCACCGACCCGTGCGAGCAACCCTGCGGGTCCGCTGACCGATCTGACCCTCGTCGCGTTCAATGCCCACGCCGGCGTCCACGGTCGTCGCCGGCTCGCCGGCCAGCGCTTCGACCTCGCGGGCGCGTTGCGTGCGTTCGACGCCGACGTCATCGTGATCCCCGAGGCCTACCGACCCGACCGCGGACCCGACCCGATCGCGGAAACGGCGGCGACCATCGGCGAGCTGTACGAGTTCGTGCTCGGACGCGAGCGACTCGATCCGTGGCCGCACCTCGTGCGCCGCGGCCCGGGGACCGGCCATCGCTCCCTGGCGGTGATCACGCGGCTCCCCACCCGCCGGGTCGGGGACCTATCGGTTGGTCGCGTCGTCGGCGACCCGGCGCGGGCCCGCGCCGCCCTGCACCTCGAGCTCGACGTCGACGGTCGACCACTCCAACTCGTGGCCGTCCATCTCACGTCACGCCTGCCGCACGGTCCACCCATCCAGCTCAGCCGTTTGCGGAGGCTGCTTCCGGAACCTCCACCGCCCGCGGTCGTGGCCGGCGACTTCAACTTCTGGGGCCCGCCGGTGCGCGCGCTGCTCCCCGGCTGGCGGCGCGCCGTCGTGGGGCGCACGTGGCCGGCGCGTCGCCCCCACAGCCAGATCGACCATGTGCTGGTGCGGGGTGGCGTGACCGCGGTCTCCGGCGAGGTGTTACCCGACGTCGGCTCCGATCACCGTCCGGTGCGAGTTCGGCTTCGTCTGTCTTCGTGAACGCGCGCCGGGCGCACGTGCAACCCGGCGGCGGGACCGGCGAGCAAACGCGTTCCCTCCTTCCTCCCTTTTGTTTGTGCGTGGAGGCACAAATAACGTGCTCAAGCGCAACGAACCGGCGAAGGGGGATGCGAGATGGCGCACGAAGTGCGCGGGGTGATCAGCCGAGATAAGGGTGCCCCGGTAGAAGTCGAGAAGATCCTGGTGCCCGACCCGGGGCCGGGCGAGGTGCTCGTCGACGTGGCCGCATGCGGTGTGTGCCACACCGATCTCCATTACCGCGAAGGGGCGATCAACGACGAGTTCCCGTTCCTCCTCGGCCACGAAGCGGCGGGGACCGTCGCCGCCGTCGGCGACGGCGTCGCCGAGCCGGCCCCCGGCGACTTCGTGATTCTCAACTGGCGGGCGGTGTGCGGGGAGTGCCGGGCGTGCCGCCGGGGTCGGCCCTGGTACTGCTTCGCCACCCACAACGCCACCCAACCGATGACGCTCGCCGACGGCACCGAGC
>JBOGFL010000556.1:0-2475 GCA_050743285.1 Acidimicrobiia bacterium | reverse complement strand
GTGCACGATTGCGCGTGCACTCCGCCGTCGATCATCCGATGATGCCTTCTCGTCGACTCACTCCGCGACCGGGAGGCCGAGGTCCTTCAGAGAGGCCACTGCGGTGTCCTGCGCGGTGGTGAAGATGTCGGCGACCGTTGCGGTGCCGGCGACGGCTGCCGCGGCGGTCTCGTTCATCTTCGACAGCGTCGAGAAGCCCGGTGCGTACGGGAAGTCCGGGTTCAGGTTCTCGGTCGCGGTGCCGAGCTCGGCGAGCACATCCTGCCCGCCGAACTGGCGGAGCATCTTCTCCGGGGTCTCCACATCGCCCTTGGCCGCGACGACCAGGCCCTGCGATGCGAGGTCGTCGACCTGCGTGTTGAACCAGTCGTTGAACTTCATCGCCTCGGCGGGGTACTTGCAGTCCTTCATCACCGAGACACCCGAGCCGCCGTCGGGGCCGCTCATGGCGCCGGCGCCGAGATCGGGGAGCTGGGCGACGCGCCACTGTCCCTCGGCCGGGGTGCCGTCGAGGGAGTCGAGGAGGAACCCGGCCTCCCACGCGGCGCCGACGTGGCCGATGAGGCTGCCGTCGTTGAGGGCGGCGGTGAAGCCCTCGCCCCAGCGCTCGGTCGCGAGAGTCTGCTTGTTGTCGAGGAGGCCCTGCCAGAACCCGGCGACTCGTTCGGAGCCTGCGCCCTCGGCGTCGACCTTCCATTCGTCACCCTCGGTGGTGAACCAGGTGTCGCCCGCGGCCGCCGACTGCGCGGAAAGCCAGTTCTGCGCCTCGTCGGGCGTGAAGGCGGTGACGTACTTGCCCGCGGCGGCAGCAGCGGCGGAGTCGGCGGTGAGGTCGTCGAGCGTCTTCGGTGCATCCAGGCCCAGTGCGGTGAACTCGGCCTCGTTGTAGAAGTAGACGAGGGGACCGGTGTCCTGCGGGAGACCGACGATGGCGTCGCCGACCTTCATGCCGCTGAAGGCTCCGGCCGAGAAGTCGTCTTCGTACTTCTTCGCCTCGTCCGCGACGTCCTGCAGCAGTCCCTTGACGAACAGCTGGGGGACCTCGGAGTAGCCCGTCTGCGCGAGGCAGGGCCCGTTGCCGGCCTTGACGTCGGTCTCGAGCTTGAGGATCATGTCGCTCGACTTGCCGTCGAACTTCGTCGCCTTCACCTGGATGTCGGGGTTTTCCGCGTTCCAGCGATCGACGATCTCGGAGGCGGGCACCATGCCTTCGCCGTCGGGGAGACGGTGCAGGTACTCGATCGTGATGGGTTCGCCGCTGGCTCCGCTGTCACCGGAGTCACCGGATGAGCAGGCCGCGAGGCCGAAGGCCGACACCGCGCCGACCGCGACGATTGCGGCCGTACGGGTGAAGCGAGGGGTGATTGCCATGCTGTTCTCCTCTTTGAGGTCATGTTCCTGCGGATCGCCCTGGGCGGGGGATGACGCCGAGGCGTCGTCGATCACAACCACATCAAATCAGAAAATGTTTGCGCTCACAAGCCTGGGATGATGACAACTCGGCCGCACTTTTGCGAAAGAAAGGGAGCGCTGACATTGCGCGCCGGCGTACGGTTCGACTCGGTCCCGGGTCGTGCTCAGCCGGCACGGACCTCATCGCCGAGGCGGATCACGCCGCCGTGCTCTGGGCCGCCCCCGTCCGTCGTCGACCAGCCGGGGAGGAGCAGGCGTCCGAGAGTCGGCTCCTTCTGCGCGAAGGCGCCCGTGAGGGTGGTGAGCACCTTGGCATCCCGCACGCCGGTGTCGGGGTTCGCATGGGTCGCGAGGCAGCGCACGATGGGGCCGGCGGCCTGAAAGGCGATGGCGCCGATGCGCACCTCGCCGGTCCACTCGAGTTCGTTCCAGGATGCGGAGTCGTCGATCACCACGTTGGAGCGGAAGCGTCGGTCGTCGATGCCCATCCCGAGGGCTTCGCCCAGTGCGCGAACGCTGCCTCGGCCATGGACCGAGACGTAGCCGCGCGGACGGTCCTGGAAACGCGATCTCGCCCCGTCGCCGACGAGCACGAGCGGGAGGCGGCCGGGACGCCGAAGACGGCGGCCTTCGGGGGTCGCGAGCACGAACTCCGTGACGGCTTCGGCAAGCTCCCGCCGCCCGTCGTCGTCGAGTGTCGCTTCGACGAGCACGGCACCGGCGTGTTCGATGCGGACCCGCCGTGCCTGATCGTCGTAGCTCGTGTGCAGAGCAGCGAGCGCGGGGAAGTCCTGGAGCGCGAGACCCTTGGCCTTCGGCCAGTAGTCGAAGCCGTCGCGGTCCTCCGGTTCGACGGCGTCTGCGAATCGGAACGCCAGTACACGGTCGCCGACGACCCTGCCGTCAGGCTGCACCGTCAACGAGTCGCGGCGCTCGGGTGTGAGCCCCTTGATCGGGTGGCGATAGAGGGCGACGACGCGGGCCATGAGGAGATCCTCTCAGCTGTCGAAGCGGGGCACGACGAACGGCGCTCTGCCGCCGAGGATTTCTCCTCGGCGGCAG
>JBOGFL010000555.1:0-12950 GCA_050743285.1 Acidimicrobiia bacterium | reverse complement strand
ATGGTACCGAGGCCGATGTGTGCGCCTACGATTTCGTGGTGCGCCGAGTTGCTCTGATCCTGGTTGCTTCCGCACTGGGCGCGCTCGTTGTCGCGTGCGGCGACGACAGCGAGCCCGAGTCGATGCCGCGTCCGCCGAACGACTTCGAGGAACTCGCCGCGATCTTCGACCCGATGGTCGAACCCATGGGTCTCGAGGTGACGCGGGGTTCGCTCGTCGATATCGACTCGTATGACGAGTCGGACACCGGCAATCACCTCGCGCTGTACGTGGAGCCGACCGGCGAGTACTCGCAGGCCGACTACGTCAACGGCATCACCCAACTCACGAACCTGCTCACGCCCATGATCTTCGATCGCTATTCGGCGCTCGACTCGTACGACATCTGCCAGGAGCCGCCGCCCGACGAGGACGACCAGGCCGCGCCGCCCCCGGTCACGCAGTTTCACGCCACCCGGGCGCAGGCCGACGTCATCGACTTCCCGGTGACCCTCGAGGAGTTGCGGGCGTTGTACGACGAGACGCCCCGAGCCATCGAACGGCTCTACGTCGATCCGAGCCTCGAGAAGACCCGCGGGTGGAAGGCAGCCGCGCCACCCGCGTAGAACGCGGTAGTGCTAGCTCGGACCGTCCTCGCGCTGAAGGACGTCGAACGCCCACAATTCGCTGTCGGTACCGACCGGGCCCTGGCTGCTGTGCGCCTTGTGGCCGTGCTGGAACGCGGCACTGTTGACCCACGCCTCGAAGTCGGCCCGACTGGTCCAGCGTGTGTACACGAGGTACACGTCGCGCTCGTCGGTCGGCTTCAGCAACTCGAACGCCTCGAACCCGTCGGCCTTCGACACTTCACCGGCGCGTGCCGCGAACCGTTGCTCGAACTCGGACGCCCGCTCGGCGGGAACGGTGACGGCGTTGATACGGACGATGCTCATGTGGTCGCTCCTTGAGGGGCGCTCGGTTCGTGCGTTCAGTCGTTGCGGCGGAGGAACCGCTCGATCTCGGCCGCGAGGTCGTCGCCCGACGGGAGCTCCTCTTCGGCCTGCGCTTCGATGGCCCGCACCATTTCGGCAACGTCAGGCCGCTCCTTCAGCCCCTCCTCCACCTGCTGCAGGTACTCGTCGGTCTGGGCATCGAGACCGTCGAGCGACGCCTGCACGCCGGCGACGTCGCGTAGACGCTCGAGCAATGCCCGGATCGCGGGCGGCGACGGGTTGCCGGCGACGTAGTGCGGGACCTGGGCCCAGAGACCGAGCGACGGGATCCCAACTTCGCCCAGCGCGACCTGGAGCACGGTTTGGACGCCGGTCGGGCCGCTGTAGTCGGCGCGCATCGCTCCCACCTCCTGGGCCAGCGAGCGCGTGGTCGCGGTGGCGAGCACCCGTACCGGCCGGCGGTGCGACACGACCGCCGGCATGCCGCCGAGGCCGACTGCCATCGACGCGCCGACCTTCTGCGCGACACCGACCAGGTCTTCGGTGAAGGTGCGCCACCGCAGCGACGGCTCCGGTCCCGCGCACAGGACCACGTCGCGCCCGGCACTTCCTGCGACGAGATCGACCGCGGGCCAGTCGATTTCACGCGTGACGCCTTCTGCGAGCTGAACCGTCGGACGGGTCTGCTGGAGGTCGAGGACGTCAGCCAGGTCGTAGCGAGCGAAGCGGCCGGCCGACTCGAGCTGCTCGGCAAGCGCGGCCATCGCGCCGGCGCCGGCAAGGCCGCCGTCGACCCATCCGGTCAACGCCACGACCATCACCGGGTCGCGCAACTCCGGCCACCTCTCGACTGACAGCATCCGGCCCATGCTAGGGCCGAGGGGCTCGCGCTCCTCTGGTTGCCGCGCAAGCGCCCGCTCCTCCGGAGCGCGATCGGCAAAGCCGTCGCCTTCCTCCCGATAGGGTCCGGACGTGTATTTCGGTGTGCACGCCGGACTCCAGAACACGACCACCAGCACGCTTCGCGACTTGTGGCGGCATGCGGAGAGCGCGGGGTTCGACTGGATCTCGGTGTGGGACCACTTCTACGCGGCCGACCTTGCCGGTAGTCCGGAATGCCTCGAGGCGGTCGCGATGCACGCGACCCTGGCGACCTCGACGAGCCGCGTCCGGTGCGGAAGCCTCGTGTATTCGGTCGGCTACCGCCACCCCGCCGTCCTCGCCAACGCGATCGCGACCATCGACCACCTCTCCGGCGGGCGGGTGACCTTGGGACTCGGCGCGGGCTGGCATCAGGGCGAATACGACGCGTACGGGATCCCGTTTCCACCGGCCGGGGTTCGGCTCGAGCAGCTCGACGAGGCAATCCAATGCATCCGCGGCCTCCTGACCCAAGACGTCGCCAACTTCGACGGCAAGTACTTCCAATTACGGGAGGCTCGGTGCGAGCCCAAGCCCGTGCAGCACCGGCTGCCGATCTGGGTCGGCGGGGCCGGCGAACGCGTGACCCTCCGGATCGCGGCCCGGCACGCCGACGGATGGAACGTCCCGTTCCACGACCCCAACGTCTACGCGCACAAGGTGTCGGTGCTGCACCGGCACTGCGAGGACGCCGAGCGCGACCCGGCCGAGATCACCAAGTCCGCCAACGTCGGGCTGGCATGGACACCGGATTCGCTCACCAGACAGTTCGGTGAACTGGCCGAGTTCATCAAGCCGGGCTCCCTCACGGGTTCCACCGACGAGGTCGTCGACAAGGTCGGTGCGTACCGGGACGCGGGCGCCGAGTGGCTGAACGTCGGCGTGCGCGCACCGTTCGATGTCAGTGAGCTCGAACGGTTCGCGGCCGAGGTCATGCCCGCATTTCGGTGAGCCTTTCGTCCGGGACGTTTTCCGCTGGCTCCGGGCACTTACGCGCAGATGCCCGGAGGGTCGGTGTACCGGTAATTGAACACCCAGTTGCCGTTGCGCCAGCCCGGCGCCGGTGCGGGAAGCGTCCACCGTTCGCCGAGCTCATCGAGGACGGCCTTGCCGATGCGGGCCGCGCCCGCCGGACAGAAGTGCGCGTTGAACTGATTCTTCGGATGTGCTGCAACTTGCCGTTGTTGTTGGGCGAATACTCGACGAACTCCCCGTTGGGCCCGCCGAGGAGTGCCGTGGTGCTGATGAAATGCGCCACGTGGAGGAACTTCTTCACCGAGATGCGGAAGACCTTGTTGAGCAGCGTGCGCTGTTCCGGGGGCATGAGGTGCAGAGGCATGGGAGGCAGGCCGACCCAGACGACCTCGGCCCCTTGCGACGTCAGTATCCCGAGCGTGCCGTCGGGGCGGGCACGGTGGGCTCGGGCGTGGTCGTCGGGGGCGACGTTGTGGGCGTGGTCGGTTCCGGCGTCGTCGGTTTCGGCGTGGTCGGTTCCGGCGTGGTCGGTTCCGGCGTGGTCGGTTCCGGTCACGTCGGGTCGGAGGTCGGCGGCGCCTCGGTGCCGGCCGACACGGGACCGGCCGCCATCGCGCCCACGCCCACCGCGAGGCTGACCGCGGCCGCGACCCCCCCCGCCCCACCCCGTCGAACCACGACTCTCCCTTACCCGATCCCCTGGTCCGTAATCTCGCATTGTGGTTGACGAACGACCGCGTGCGCTTGTCGCCGCCCTCGGTGGCGGTCACGACGTACGGCTCGTGCGGGCGCCGGGCCGGGTGAACCTCATCGGCGATCACACCGACTACTGCGACGGCTTCGTCCTGCCGCTCGCGATCGATCGGGACTGCCTGGTCGCCACCCTCCCTAGGACGGACGGGCGGGTTGTCGCTCGCTCGGCGGACGTGCCCGGCGTCGTGGAATTGGATACCGAGCGCGCCGGGTCCCATTCGGTCGACCCGCCGTGGGGTCGCTTCGTCGCCGGTGTCGTCGACGCGCTGGCAGCCCGGGGCGTGACGACGAGCGGCATCAACCTGGCGGTGGCGTCGACGGTTCCACCCGGTTCGGGGCTGTCGTCGAGCGCGGCCCTCTCGGTCGGGCTCACGATCGCGATGGCCGACGCCGCCGGCTCGACGCTCGAGCCGCTCGCGGTCGCGCAGCTGGCTCGCGACGCCGAAACGCGGGCGACGGGTGTCGAGACCGGGCTGATGGACCAGTTGACGAGCGTATTCGGCGTCGAAGGCCACGCGCTCCTGATTGATTGCCGCAGTTTCGCGGTCGAGCCGATCCGGCTCCCCTCGGCGTTGGCGGTCCTCGTCGTCAACTCGGCGTTGCCGCGAACGCTCGCCGCCAGCGAGTACTCCCGACGTCGTGCCGCGTGCACGGCCGCGGCCCGAAGGCTCGGAGTGGGCGCGCTGCGCGACGCCGCGCTCGATCAGGTCAGGGAAGACCCGCTGCCGCGCCACGTCGTGACCGAGAACCGGCGCGTGCTCGACGCCGCCGAGGCACTCCGCACCGGCGACGTCGGCGCGCTCGGTCCTTTGCTGCTCGCGAGCCACTCCTCGCTACGCGACGACTACCGCGTGTCGACGCCCGAGCTCGATCTCCTCGTCGAGCTGCTGGTCGATGCCGGAGCCCTCGGAGCCCGGCTCACCGGCGCCGGGTTCGGCGGTTGCGTTGTCGCCCTCGTGCAACGGAACCACGCCGACGACGTCGCTGCCAAAGCAACCCTCGCGTACCAGCGCGCAACCGGGCACGTGCCATCGGCGTTCTCGGTCCGCGCCGTCGGCGGCGCCGGGCGGGTTGCGCCTACATCCGCTTGAGCAGCTCCGCCTTCTTTGCCTCGAACTCCTCGGGGGTGATCGTTCCCGCGTCGCGCAACGTCGCCAGCTGCTGGATCTGCTCCGGAACCGATGCCGCCGCTGGCGCGGGAGCCGCGGCCGCAACCGGGCTGCGGGCGGAGGCGATCGAGATCTCCTTCGCATCCATCACCCTGTAGATCTCCTGTTGCACACCGTCGGGATGGCGAACGTTTTCGAAGTCGGATTGTCCCTGCTCGCCGGCTGACTCGATGATGAGGTCGCCGGCGCCGATGACCCGCTCCCAGATCCCCTGGTGGAAGTTGATGTTGTTGATTCGCTGGAGCGGGATCTCGACGCCGTGTTTGGCGAAGACTCCCGTCCGGAAGATCACCCGGTCACTGGTCACGACGAAGTGCGTGAACGTCCACTCGATGTACTTGAAGAGCAGCCAGATACCCCACGCCACGAGAAGTGCGGCGACGACCCACAGCAGCAGGTCCTTGCCGGTGCCACTCGGGAGCGTGAACACCAGGATGATGAGGAAGAAGAGCGGGATCCCGGTGAGGATGTGCCGCGAGAAGTACCACCAGTGCGGCTTCAGATCGAGGACGAGAGTCTCGTTCTCCTTCAGCAGATGCTTCGGGTACGGCATGGCCTCTCTCCTGGTCGTCGCGCTTCACCGGTCGGCCTCACCGGTCTGCCTCCTGCGAGGGCTACCGGCAGAGCCTAGGTCGGAGGCCCCAGGACCCGGTCGAGGTGGGGGTTCGTGAACCAGCCCTCGGGGTCGAGACGACGCCGCAGCGCCTGGAACCGGTCCCACTCCGGGTAGCGCGGCGCGAGGGTCGCCGCCGTCTGCCAGTGCATCTTCCCCCAGTGCGGACGGCCGTCGAGTCCGTTCATGAGCTCCTCGACGGCGCGGAAGTACTCCTCGAAGTTAACGCCACGGAACATGTGCACTGCGACGTAGGCGGTCTCGCGCCCGTGCGCGGGCGAGAGCGGGATGTCGTCGGCGGCGACGATCCTGACCTCGATCGGAAAACTCACGCGCAGACCGCGGTCCTCGATGAGTGCCCGCACGCCGCGCACCGCGTCCTGAACCCGCGGCCACGGCACCGCGTACTCCATCTCCACAAACCGTACGAGTCGCGAACTACAGAAGACCTCGTAGCTCTCGTCGACGATCTCGACCCGGCCCAGGCCGTCACCGACGTACTGCGCGAGCCGCGGCACCGCGCTGGGCATGGCCCGCCCGGCCGCGCAGACTGCGCCGAACACCGCGTTCGCCATCAGGATCTCGTCACGCCAGGTTCGGTAGCGCGACTTCCGTCGGGCGCCCTCGTCGGTACGGTTCTGTTCCTTGACCGAGCAGGAGTCGGTGTGCGGGAACCAGTAGAACTCGAAATGCTCGTTGGCCGTGACCGACTCCTCGAGATCGGCGAGAACGTCGTCGAAGCGGCGCGGTCGCTCGACCGCGTGAACGCGGAAGGACTCCACCACCTGGAGGGTCACCGTGGTGACGACGCCGAGCGCGCCGAGCGACACGCGGCCACAGTGGAGCAACTCGGTTTCTTCCTCGGCCGAACCGCGCACGACGTTCCCGTCGGCGGTGACGAGCTCGAAACCGCGCACAAAGGTCGCCAGGTTCCCGTACCGCCGGCCGGTGCCGTGGGTCCCGGTGGCCAGCGCACCGGCCAGCGCCTGGCGGTCGATGTCGCCCAGGTTCGCCAGCGCCAGGCCCCGTTCGGCCAGGGCCCGGTTCAGACGCCACAGCGGGATCCCCGCCTCCACCGTCACCGTCATCGCCTCGCGGTCGATCGCGAGCACCCGGTCGAGCCGATCGAGGCGCATCTGGCGCCCGGCGGTGCACGCCAGGCCGGTGAACGAGTGCCCGGCGCCCACGACCCGCGTCGGCTGACCGGCGGCGCGGGCCCGCCCCACCGCTTCGATGACCTCGAGCACGCTCCCCGGCTCCTCGACCGCGGCCGGGCGGCAGCGTTGGTTCCCGCCCCAGTTCGTCCAGACGGAGCTCACGCCCAGCCCAACTCACGGAGGCGCTCGTCGCTGAGGCCGAAGTGGTGGCCGACCTCGTGGACGATCGTCACCCAGACGTTCGAAGCGAGCTCGTTTTCGTCGGCCGAGATCTTGCACAGCGGGCCACGAAAGAGCGTGATCCGATCGGGAAGCACCCCTCCGTAGCTGATCGGCCCGCGATTGGTGAGCGCAACGCCCTCGTACAGGCCGAGCAGCGCCCCGGGGCGGCCCGCAGTCTGCGCCGCGCTCGGCCAGTCCTCGACGACCACGGCGACGTTCTCCATGTGCTCGCCGAGCTCTTCGGGAATCTCGTCGAGTGCGTCGGCGACGAGCTCCTCGAAGCGGCGGCGTGTGACGATCACGTTGCGAAACCTACAAACCGCTTGACGACCGGTGAACTCGAACTTACGATGCGCCGCACCGGTAAGAACACCGGCACGGTACCGGAGGCAACTCCGGAACACGGATCGGTGGGAAGCCGGTCGGCGGAGGCGCCGACGGGTGCGAACCCGGCGGCAAGGCCGCCGAGGGCACGGTCTCGTACCGGGCCCGGGGAAACGGCCCCGAGGAGATCGGAGTCGCGCAAGCGACGAAGACTACTCGGGGCTTTCCCGCGTGCGGCCCCGCCTCCCCGAGAACGCGCGTATCCCCGTAACTGTCAGACCGGCGCGCTTGAATGCATCAATGAGCGATCCGCGCCAACTTCTGCGCGGCCTGGACCCCACGCAGCGGGAGGCCGTCACCAGCGAGGCGCTGCCGCTGGCGGTGCTGGCCGGGGCCGGCTCGGGCAAGACGCGCGTGCTGACGCACCGCATCGCGTGGCACGCGGACTGCGGCGGCCTCGACCCGAACCACACCCTCGCGGTCACGTTTACCCGCAAGGCGGCATCGGAGCTCCGGACGCGGTGCGCCCGCCTCGGGATCAACCGCGAGGTCACGGCGGGCACCTTCCACGCGGTCGCCTTCGCCCAGCTCCGCGGCTGGTGCGCCGACCGGGGCCAGTCGATGCCCACGCTGCTCGAACGCAAGGCCCGCCTCCTCGGGCCGATGCTCGGCCCGAAGAGCACGATCACGGCGGCCGAGGTGGCGGGCGAGATCGAGTGGGCCAAGGCCCGGCTCGTCCGTCCCGGCGACTACGAAGGAGCGGTTACCCTCGCCGGTCGACGGACACCGCGACCCGCCGCCGAGATGACCGGCTTCTACCGCCGCTACGAGCAGGAACGCCGGCGTCGGCGCCTCCTCGATTTCGACGACCTCGTCCACTGGTGCGCCCACGCCCTCGAAACCGACGCCGAGTTCGCCGCGGCCCAGCGGTGGCGGTACCGCCACCTGCTCGTCGACGAGTTCCAGGACGTGAACCCGGCCCAGTTCAGACTCCTCTGGGCCTGGCTCGGAGACCGCACCGACCTCTGCGTCGTCGGCGATCCCGACCAGTCGATCTACGGGTTCGCGGGCGCCGACGCCGGCTACCTCGATCGGGTCACCAAGCACCTGCCCGGTGTCACCGTCGTGCGCCTTGGTGTGAACTACCGCTCGACCGAACCGGTGGTGCGCGCGGCCCGCGCGGTGCTCGCTTCGGGCGACCGGGCGCCGGCCACACCGGCGGGCGACGGGCCCGCGCCGTCGACCCACCGCTTCGAGAGCGACACCGCCGAGGCCACCGGAGTCGCCCGGCTGCTGCGGAAGGCCCACGGGCCCGATCGCCCGTGGTCCTCGATGGCGGTCCTCTACCGCACCAACGCGCAGTCGGTGCCGTTCGAAGAGGCCTTCCGCCGCGCCGGCGTCCCCTACCGCATCCGCGGTGACCGCGCCTTCTTGCAACGACCAGAGGTGAAGGCCGCGCTCGCCGATCTCCGCCGGTTCGCAGCCGACAGTCCCGGCGCGGACATGAGTTCGCATCTCGCCGATCTCGACGCGGAGGCGGCAGAGCTTCCCGACGAGCGACGCGAACACCTGGCCGCGCTCGTCCGACTCGGCCAGGAGTACTGCACCGTCGACGGTCGTGGCAGCACCGTCGACGGTCGTGGCGCCACCGTCGACGGCTGTGGCGCCACCGTCGACGGCTTCGTCGAATGGCTCGCGACCGCGCTGCGGGGCGGCGACGGCGACGACCGCCGCGCCGACGCCGTCGAGCTCCTCACGTTTCACCGCGCCAAGGGCCTCGAGTGGGAGACCGTCATCGTCACCGGCCTCGAGCGCGGGCTGGTGCCGATCGCGCGCGCCGAGACCCCGGCTGCACGCGCCGAGGAGCGACGCTTGCTGTACGTCGCGATCAGCCGATCCCGTCGAAATGTCCATCTCACGTGGGCGGCCCAGCGCACGTTCGGATTGCGCACGATGTCGCGCCGCGAGAGCCCGTGGCTGGACGCGATTGTCGCGGCAGTGTCGCCGGCATGCGAAACGAAGAGAGCCACCGCGGTATCCGGACCCTCGCGCGCCCGCGCCGCCCTCGGCAACGACCAGGTCCGCGACCCGCAGGCACGCGCCCTGTTCGCGCGCCTGGTCGAGTGGCGGCGCACGCTCGCACGCGCCGCCGCCGTGCCCGCCTACGTCATTTTCCCGGACCGGACGCTCGATGCGGTGGCGTCAGCCCGACCGCGTTCGCACGACGAGCTCGCCGGGCTTCCCGGAATCGGGCCGGTCAAGCTCGAGCGCTACGGCGACGCCGTCCTCGATCTCGTTGCCAGCGGGTGAACGCGGCTCAACACGCGCCCCACAGCCCCCGGCCGGCCGCCTTGGCCTCGAGCTCGGCGGTGAGCATCGAGCGGGCGTGGGCGTGGTTGGGTTCGATCACCAGCAGCTCGGCGTATCCGAGCCGGAGCAGCTCGTCGTTGAAGCGCTCGCCATCGACGATCACGTACGCGAGCCGCCGCCCGTAGCGGTCGTGGCTCTCGATGTCGCCCTCCAAACGAACTGTCGAGCCGGTCAACCGGGCAGCCGTGTAGTCGGCCGCCTCGGGCCCGAAGCATTCGACCGGTTCGGTCGGATGGTGAGTCTCGGGGGTATCGACACCGAGCAAACGAACGGTTTCGGTCTCGTCGCCCGCGGCGACCTCGATCGTGTCGCCGTCGATCACCGACACGACCGCGTATTCGGAGTCGGCCGTGCGCCGGGTCTGTCCGAGCCACCACCCCCCGACCGAGGCGGCGGCGAGGATCGCCACGACCACGGCCCGGGAGCGGGCCACGGCGCGAGCCTAGATGGCGAGGCCGAAGGTGCCCAGGGTGTGCGCGTGTCATGACGCCCGTAAGAGGTATCCGTGGAACGCTCGGCGGGCGCCGGTAGGGTCCGAATGGATGAGTCGTGGCGTACGGCGCCTCGTGGGCGCCGTGATCATCCTTCTGCTCGTGGGCACAGTCGCCCTGGTGCTCATGATGCGACCGAGCCTCGAAGACGACCAGAACGCGGTTGACGACGCCTGGGTGCCGCTCCGCGCGCCCCTGGTAGAGCGCTACGACGCACTCGGCTCCGTCGACGAGGAGCTGCGTGCCGCGGGCGGATCGGACCGCGACGTGACCGTCGAGCTCACCGAGGAGCTCGACGCTTGGCGGGAAGCCGCCATCGAGCCTGACGACACGGCCGACGCCGAAGCCGAGGTCGAGATCGCGAACTCGCTCGAGGGGCTCTCCGCGCGCGTCCTCGCGACGGTGAACGCGTCCGAACGGCTGCGAAGCTCGCAGGGCCTCACCGACGCGCTGGCGACGTTCGCGTCGAGGGTTCCCGAACCGGAGCTTGTCCGCGGATACAACAACGCCGTCGGTACTTTCGACGACACCCGCACCTCGCTCTCGCACCGGCTCACGGCAGCGGTGTTCGGGTACGAGGCACGCACGTCACTTGTCCTCGCCGAGTAGTTAGCTCCGGGTCGCGACCAGGCCTTCGTTGACACGTTCGATGCGGGCCACCTCGCCGACGGGCGCGACCCGCCAGAACGCGGCGACACTCAGCTCCCACCGCTCGAGCAATCCGGTCGCGACCGGGGAGTTCGTGAGCTCGCGGTGGCGCTCGACGAGGAAGCGCAGCTCCGACGCCTGGGTCTCGTCGAGGCGCGCGGCCTCGACGAGCTGCGGGTTGAGTCGCGCCGCCAGCGCGCCTTCGGGATCGTGCACGTACGCCTGACCGCCCGTCATGCCCGCACCGAGGTTGTAGCCCACCGGCCCGAGGATCACCACGCTCCCGCCGGTCATGTACTCACAGGCGTGGTCTCCCGTGCCCTCGACCACGGCGGTTGCGCCGCTGTTTCGTACTGCGAACCGCTCGCCCACCCGACCGGCAACGAACAGCTGGCCGCTCGTGGCTCCGTACAACACGGTGTTGCCGGCCAGCACCGGCGCGCCGGCGTCGTCGGCGGGGGGCCGGATCACGATGCGGCCTCCGCCCATCCCCTTGCCGACGTAGTCGTTCGCCTCGCCGGTGAGGTCCAGCGTCACGCCCGCGCCGCAGAAGGCGCCGAAGCTCTGCCCCGCGGCACCGGTGAGGCGGGCGGTCACAGAACCCGGCGGCGCCATCGTGCCCCACTCGAGGCCGACCGCACCACCGAGCGACGCGCCGACGGTGCGGTCGGCGTTGCCGATGTCGTAGGTCAGCTCTGCGTCAGTGCCGTCCCAGAGCGGGTGGAAACCGTCGCGCAGCAGCTGCGCGTCGAGGTCCGAGCGGGGGCGCTGCATCGGAACGTGCGACACGAAGCGCCTCGGCGCGTCGAGGTCCGCTGGGGGCTCGAGTAGCGGAGAGAGGTCGAGGCTGTCGATGCGCGCATCGCCGGTCTCGCGCGAGCGAAGCAGGTCGACGCGTCCGATCGCGTCGTCGAGTGATCGCAATCCGAGCGACGCGAGCAGCGTGCGGACTTCCTCGGCCACGAACTGGAGGTAACGGGCGACGCCCTCGGGGCTCCCGACGAATTTGGCCCGCAGGTTTGGACGCTGCGTGGCGACGCCGGTCGGGCACGTGTCGCGGTGGCATGCCCGCACCATGATGCAACCCTCGGCGATCATTGCCGCGGTCCCGAAGGAGTACTCGTCGGCGCCGAGCAGTGCGGCGATCACCACGTCGCGACCGGTTCGAAAGCCGCCGTCGACGCGAAGCCGCACGCGGTCACGAAGCCCGTTGTCGATGAGCACCTGGCGGGCGTCGGTGAGCCCGAGCTCCCATGGCATCCCTGCGTGCTTGATCGACGACAACGGTGATGCACCGGTGCCGCCGTTGTTGCCGGAGATCTGCACGACGTCGGCGAGTGCCTTGACGACGCCGGCTGCGATCGTGCCGACGCCGTCTTCGGCGACCAGTTTCACCGAAACCTGCGCGCCCGGGTTCACCTGCTTGAGGTCGTAGATCAGCTGCGCGAGATCCTCGATCGAGTAGATGTCGTGGTGCGGTGGCGGCGAGATCAGACCCACGCCGGGTTGCGTGTGCCGCAGCCGGGCGATCTCGGTCGAGACCTTGTGGCCGGGAAGCTGCCCGCCCTCGCCCGGTTTCGATCCCTGGGCCATCTTGATGTTCAGCTCGTCGGCGAACGCGCAGTACTCGGGCGTCACACCGAACCGCCCGGACGCGATCTGCTTGATGCGGGAGTTGCGGTCGTAGGCGAGCCCGCGCGTCCGATAGCGGTAGGGGTCTTCGCCACCTTCACCACAGTTGCTCTTCCCGCCGATAAGGTTCATCGCGACCGCGAGCGTCTCGTGCGCCTCTTTCGAGAGCGCACCGTGCGACATGGCCCCGGTCGAGAACCGGGTGGTGATGCGCTCGAGCGGCTCCACCTCGGCGATGGGAACGGGCGCGGACGCGGGGACGAACTCGAGCACGTCGCGGAGTTCGGTGACGGGGCGTTGCTCGACGAGGTCGCGGAAGCGCGCGTACAACTCGGCCGAGCCGTCGGCAATGGCGCGCTGCAGCACGTGGGCGGCGAGCATCTCGGCGGGGTCGGGCACCGGCTCGGGCGGTTCGTGTTCGGTCTGCTGCTCAGCCGCGTCGACGAGCATGAAGACCTTGCCCTGGTCCTCGGGCGGGGCGGGCTCGAGATCATCGAGCGACCCGCGGCCGTTCCCGTCCGCTTCCGCGTCGTCCGCGCTGTCGCTGGCGACGCCCGCAGCGGCTTGGAGGGCGTCGACGACGTCGGGGTTGTTGGCGTGGTACTCGCCGCCCCGCTTGCGGTGCCGGACCCAACCGGGCTCGTCGAGCGACGGGTCGTCGCCGTAAGCGGCCGCGTGACGGGCGAGGGCGTCGGCGCCCAGCTCGTCGAAGCCGAGGCCGCCGACCGCGGTCGGCGTGCCCC
>JBOGFL010000554.1:0-5745 GCA_050743285.1 Acidimicrobiia bacterium | reverse complement strand
TACCTGTGGCACGAGTTCGGCGACAGCCACCTGCTCCTGTGCGAGCATGAGGCCGCGTGATTCCGATTCGGGACGCGGAGGCGGCCCCGACGCTGCCGGCCGGCCGCCGGGCGGTGCTGTACGCGGTCCGCCGGCGGGGTGAGGCAACTGCGGAACAGGTCGCCGAACAGCTCGGGATCACCGTGAGCGGCGCCCGCCAGCACCTGAGCGCCCTAGCCGACGAGGGGCTGGTCGATGCCGCCGAGATCCCTCCGGCCACGACCACCCGGGGCCGCCGCCGTCTCCTCTATACGGTCACCCCCGCCGCCGACTCGCTGTTCCCCAAGGCCTACGGCGAGCTCACCAACGAGCTGCTCGGCTACGTCGCCGACACCGACGCCGCCCTCCTCGACGACCTGTTCGCCAAGCGGCGCGAGCAGCGCATCCGGGGCGGCGAATCCCGTCTCGCCACCAAGCGCACCCTCGGCGCCAAGGTCGCCGAGCTGACCAAGATCCTCGACGAGGACGGCTACTTCGCGACCTGGGAGAAGACCGGGCGCGGCGAGTTCCGCATCGTCGAGCACAATTGCGCGATCTGGGCGGTCGCTCAGCGCTACGGGCAGGCCTGCACCAGCGAGATCGACTTCATCCGCGCCGTCCTTCCCGACGCGTCGGTCGAGCGGGTCGAGCACATGGTCGCGGGCTCCCGCCGCTGCGCCTACGAGATCATTGGTAGGTCCGCTCGCGCATAGCGCGAGTCAATGCGCCGGCAACTTCTGGGACCTACGATTTGCGCATGCTCGCATCAACCGTGCGGCCGGTGGTGGTTCTCGATCCGCTGTTCGACGAGGCGGGCGCGGCCGCGATGCTCTCGCTGTGCGAGGCGTACGGGCGCTACCGCCTCTACGCCGAGCACGAGCAGATCCAGCTCGACCTCGGCAAGGGACTGCCGCAGCGTTACGACAGCGTCCGCAACTACCTGCGCGTGAATCGGAACCGAAGGCGCGACAGTGCAGCCGCCGACGTGGCCGCCCGTACGAGCTACTTCCGTGAGGAGTACGCGTACGGCGCCACCGAGTACGCGCCCGGCATCGGCCCGTTCCTCGGCCACGCGGGCCTGGCCGACGCGGCCCGCGAGGTGCACGGCCGCCCGATCGTCGAGCCCGTCATCGCCTACGCAAACCTGTACCTGCCCGGCCAGGAGCTCGCCGTCCACACCGACGTGCCCGAGTTCCGCGGTGCCAACCGCAAGCTGTTCCCGCAGTGGCTCCTCGTCGTCATGCACCACTCGGGCCTCTTCCACGACTGGCGGCTTCCGATCGCCACCGGCGTCGCATACTTCCACGACACCGACGGCGGCGCGCTCGTCTACTGGCCCGACGGCGCCGACGCCCCGCCCGCGCACTATGCGGCGCGCCCCAACACCGCCCTGGTGCTCGACACTGACACGGTGTTCCACGGCGTCGAGCCCGTTGGGAGCGACCTCGTGGTTTCGATGCCACCGCTGGCCGTTGGCGCCAGCCTGGTCGCGGCGGGCGACGGAGCGTGGTCTCTCCGGGACGCGCAAGACCGGCAGACCGCACGCTACGACTTCGAGGCACTGCGCTTCTCGGTGTCATGGAAGGCCTACTGCTTCCGTGACGAGGCTGAGCGCGAGTCCTGGCGCGCGCACACCGCCGATCTCACGTACGACCTGATCCTCGACCGGCTCACCCGCGATCTGCGGGGGCGAGGCCAGGTCGGTGGCGACGTGGTCGCTGACCGAGACCTCGGCCTGCTGATGATCGACGAGTACGTCCGCTTCCCGAAATGAGTGCCCGTGGGCGATCCAGCGCTTCGAGCATCGCAGGCGTGTCGATGTACGCCTCGAAGGTCCCGCGCTACCGCAACGCCCGGAAGAAGGTCTGCAGGTCGGCGGCGAGGAGGGCGGGCTGTTCGGCCGCGGCGAAGTGGCCGCCCCGCGGCATGATCGTCCACTGCTGGAGGTTGGTGTGCTCCTCGGCCAGCCGGCGGGGGACGAAGACGAGGTCGTTGGGGAACACCGCGATCCCGGTCGGCGCCTCGATCGCGGGCGACCGGCCGTGGACGAGCCGCTCCCGCTCCCGCCACGTTTCCCAGTAGTACCGCATCGTCGTGCCGACACTCTCGGTGAGCCAGTAGAGCATCACGTTGGTGAGGAGGAAGTCGCGCGAGAGCGCGTCGTAGACGTCGCCGTCGTGATCGCTCCACGCCCGCCGTCGCTCGAGGATCCAAGCGGCCAGGCCGGCGGGGGAGTCGTTGAGCGCGTACGCCAGTGTCTGCGGGTCGCGCGTGTGCACGGCCACGTGACTCTGCGCCGTCGCCATGCGTCGCTGCATGCGCTCGAACCATCCCTGCTCGTCGGGCCCGTAGTCGGACGCGTCGAGCCCTGAGTAGAAGGACACCCGGAGCAGGACGGGCAGGCTCAGGTGCACGCCGATCAGATGCTCGGGGAACTCGTGCCCGAGCTGGGCGGTCACGCTCGCGCCCCAGTCGCCGCCGTGGGCACCGAAGCGGTCGTAGCCGAGCACCTCGCGCATCAGCCGGTGCCAGAGGTGGGCGGTCCCGCGCGCGGTCACGCCCGTGCGGGTGAGCGGCGTCGAGAACCCGAAGCCGGGCAGCGAAGGGACGATCACATCGAACGCGTCGGCCGCGTTCCCGCCGTGCGCAACCGGGTCGGCGAGGGTGTCGATCACGCCGGCGAAGTCCCAGAACGTCCACGGCCAGCCGTGGGTGAGGATCAGCGGCACGGGCGCGGACCCGACGCCGCGTTTGTACAGGTAGTGGATCGGGACGTCGTCGATCACGACGCGGTACTGCTCGTAGCGGTTCATGGCCGCTTCGTGGGTCCGCCAGTCGTAGCGGTCGCGCCAGTAGATGAGGAGATCCTCGAGCCAGCCTCGCTCGGCGCCGTAGCGCCAGTCGTCGTTGCCGAAATCGACGGGCCAGCGGGTTCGAGCCAGTCGCGCCCGCAGGTCGGCGAGGGCAGCGTCGGGGATCGCGATCTCGAACGGCTCGGGAACCGGCCCGCTCACAGGTTGGAGCGGTAGTCCTCTTCGACCATCGCGTCGATGGTGGCGGAGATCGAGTCGTCGTCGGCGCCCAGGCGCTCGGCGAACATGCGACCGAACGAGATCTTCTGTTTCTCCGGCCACGTGTCGGGCTTCCAGAGCTTGGAGCGGATGAACGCCTTTGAGCAGTGGAAGAAGCACTCTTCGACATTCACCCTGATCGCGAGGAGGGCGGGCCTGCCCCGTGCGGCCAGTCGTCGGAGCAGCTCGGGCTCGCGTCGCAGCTCGGCGTGCCCGTTGACCCGGAGCGTCTCGGTGGTGCCCGGGACCAGGAACAGGATGCCGACGTGCGGGTTCTCGAGAATGTTCTGGAGCCCGTAGATGAGCTTGTTGCCGGGACGGTCGGGAACGACCAGCGTTTCCTCGTCTTCGACCTCGACGAAGCCCGGTTCGTCGCCCTTGGGCGAGGCATCGAGGTTGCCGTCGCTATCCGCGGTTGACAACACGAGAAACGGGGAGCGGGCGATGAACGCCCTCGCCTCGGGACCGACCTTGTCGTACACCTTGAGGTCGACGCCGTCGATCGGCTCGCCGATGACGGCACGGAGCGCCTCTCGGCTTTCGATACGCCCGCGGTCGGCGCCGGTCACTCTGGGAGTGTACGACGAAGCATGATGGCGTTCCGGCCAACAAAGGAGATCGAGCGACGGTGCCACGATGTACGAGCTGATGGCGGCCGCCGAGGGCTGGCCCGTCACCGACTGGCTTGCACCGTGGTCGTCCGGTGAAGCGCCGACCGACCAAGGAGAGGCATGACCGACAGCACTGATGTGGTGATCGTCGGCGGAGGCATCGGCGGTGCATCTCTCGCCTACGCCCTTGCGCGAGAGGGCCTCGGCGTCACCGTCCTCGAAACCAGCGAGCAGTATCCGGACCGCGTGCGGGGCGAGAGCATGCACGTTTGGGGTGTGAAGGAGGCTCGCGAGCTCGGCGTCGAAGACCTGCTGCTCGATGCCGGCGCCCACATCGCGCCGGTTTGGAAGCAGTACGCCGACATCGGCGAGTACGGCGAGATCCCGATGGCGATGCTGGTTCCCGACATTCCCGGGACGCTGAACCTGCGCCACCCGGTTGCGTGTCAGACGCTCGCGGACGCCGCCGCCGGCGTTGGCACGACAGTCGTGCGCGGCGTCGCCAACGTGAAGCTCGAGGGCGGCGCCTCACCATCCGTGTCGTACCGTGCCAAGAGTGACGTGCACGAGGTACGGACGTCGCTGGTCGTCGGCGCTGACGGCCGGGCGTCGACGGTGCGCAAGCAGTCAGGGATCGCTCTCGAACGCCAGGAGGCGGTCAACTACATCGCCGGCCTTCTGATCGACGGGCTCGAAGGGGTTCCCGACGAGTTCGATGCCGTCGCCAGTGGCGACATGTTCTCTTTGGTGTTCCACCAGGGCGCCGGCCGCGCACGCGTCTACTTGTGTCCCGGGCTCTCCGGGCAGCACCTGTTCTCCGGCCGCCAAGGGACCGAGCACTTCCTTGCGGCCTGCGCGAACACCACGTTCCCGTGGAGCGCGCAGGTGGCCGCGGGGACCCCGGCGGGCCCGTGTGCGGCGTACCCCGGCGACGACTCCTGGACCGACGCACCCTACGCTGACGGGGTCGTGTTGGTCGGCGACGCCGCCGGGCACAACGACCCGATCATCGGCGAGGGCCTGTCGATCGCGATGCGCGACGCCCGCGTGGTGCGTGACCTCGTCCTCGACGGCGCGCGCGGCCCGGCGGCGTTCGCGCCGTACGGCGAGGAGCGGTTCGCTCGAATGAAGCGCCTGCGGCTCATCGCCGACATCATCTCGGTGTCGGAGGCGGAGGACGCCGACAACCGGGAGGCGCGGAGCGCAATGACCCGCGAACTCATGGGGTCGATGGACCCCAACATCTTCCCCCTCGTCGCGGGCGCGTTCGCGGGGCCGGAGACCATCCCCGACGAGCTCGTCGACGAGACCCTGCCCGACCGGATCCGCGCCGCCTAGTTCGCAGCCGACTGCTCCGGGCTCTCCGCCGGTCCCTTGACTTCAAGTTAACTTGAGCTTGTACTCTGGGCGATGAAACACGAAGAACCGCACGAAGATGGGAGGAGAAGCCATGCCCAGCCGAACCGCGAGCGAGCAGATCATCGATGAGGTGTCATTCTGGCCCGGCATCCGGGTGGAGGAAGGCGACGATCTCGGCGAAACCGCCTTCAAGCTCGGGAACCGCGAGCTGGGCCACCTCCACGGCGACCACGCTGCGCACTTCAGCTTCCCGAAGTCGCTGTGGGACCAACTGGCCGAGCAGGATCGGATCACCCACCACCCGGTTTTTCCCGACCGGCGCGGTCCTGCCGCCCGGCGGATCGAGACCGATGACGACGCGCGTGACGTGGTCGAGCTGTTCCGCCTCGTTTACGACCGGGCTGTCTCTCGCCGCGATTCGCCCGCGGAGGCGGAGGCGTAGCGGGAGGCTCCACGGGCACACTGCCCTGAGCTGCCGGCGACGATCAAACGGGTGTCTGCTGGTGCAGCACCAGTTTCCAGCCGTCGCCTTCGCGGGTGTAGGTGCTGTTGAACAACGCGACGTAGTCGCGTCCGTCGCGACGTGCCGTCGCCCGGTAGGCAACGACTGCACTATCCGGCGTGAGATCGATCACGCGTTCGTCGGCAAGCTCGAACGAACTCCAGGGTGCCCCGCGCATCGAGTC
>JBOGFL010000553.1:0-2632 GCA_050743285.1 Acidimicrobiia bacterium | reverse complement strand
GGCCGCGTGCACCGACCGGCCCGCGATCCGGCGTCGCGCCGTCCTCGCGCGGGCGGCGTTCTCGGGACCCGACGTCGAAGCCGCGCTCGAAGCGGCGCGCCAAGACCGCGACTGGCAAACCCGCCAGGCCGCCGACGACCTCCTCTCGGGGAACGCCTGAGACTGGTTGGTCACCTGGTCGCGCCATGCGCGACCAGGTGACCAACAAAAAGCGATTCAGACGCGGGGGCGGCCCATCAGCATGTCCTTGAGGCGGTCGAAGCTCTCGAGGCAACGACCGGCGCCGAGGACGACGGTCTCCAGCGGTGAATCGTCGAGATGGATCGGAACACCGGTCACCTTGCCGAGCCGCTCCGAGAACCCCTTGAGCAACGAACCACCGCCGACCAGGTGCGCTCCTTCGGAGAGGAGGTCTTGCGCGAGCTCGGGTGGGGTCTGGGCCAGCGCCCGGATCACCGGTTCGAGGACCTTCTCGATGACCTCCTCGATCGCCTCGCGGATCTCCTCGGGCGTGAGCACGATCACCTTCGCCAGCCCCGACATCAGGTCGCGGCCCCGTACCTCGGCCTTGTACTCGTCGGCGGTCGGATAGGCCGAGCCGATCGCGATCTTTATCTCCTCGGCGGTGCGCTCACCGATCGCCATCCCGTACTCGCGGCGCACGTACGCCTGGATCGCGGCGTCGATGTCGAACGATCCGATTCGGACGGCCTCGAGCGCGACCACGCCACCCAGCGACAACACCGCGACCTCAGACGTGCCGCCACCGACGTCGACGATCATGTTGCCGAGCGGCTGGTGGATCGGCAGCGACGCGCCGATCGCGGCCGCCATCGGCTGCTCGATGAGGAACGTCTGCGAAGCGCCGGCGCGGCGTGCCGCCTCCAGCACCGCGCGCTGCTCGACGTGCGTGATCGCGGAGGGAACACAGATGAGCACCCGCGACCGCGAGAGCCGCGAGACCCCGGCCCGCTGGAACAGCAACCGGATCATGCGCTCGGTGGTCTCGAAGTCGGTGATCGCACCCCCGCGCAGAGGCCGCGACAGCACGATGTTGGCCGGCGTGCGCCCGATCATCTGCCAGGCGTCGGAACCGATCGCGAGCACGTCCTTGGTGCGGTCGTTGATCGCGATGACCGTGGGCTCGTTGAGGATGATCCCCTCGCCGCGCGCGTAGACGAGTGTGTTGGCGGTTCCGAGGTCGATGGCGAGGTCGCGTGCCACTGGCTATCGCCCCCGTTCCGACCGGGGCTCCGGTCCGTGCCGTCGGGGCGGACGCATCTCCTGCTCGGGCGCGAGCGCCCGGATCCCGCGTTGGAAGTCCGTCACGTGTCCGTGGACGCCGCGGGGCCCCCGGTTGCGCCACAGCACGATGGCGATGCCGACCGTGGCCACCACGACGGCAATGAGAAGGAACTCCACGACCCGATTCCTTCAGCCTCGAGCCCAGCCTCGAGGCGGCCCGACGGGCTCCCGGACCGGTCGCAACGGCCGGGCGCCGGTCGCCCAGTCGTCACCGTGGCTCCACCGCTCCCGCTTCCAGATCGGCACCGTCTGCTTCAGCGTGTCGATGCAGTACCGGGCCGCCTCGAAGGACTCTGCCCGGTGCGGCGACGACACGACCACCAGTACCGATGCCTCTGACCGCGCGAGCTCACCGAGCCGGTGCAGCAGGGCGACGCGCTCGATGACCGGCCACCGGCGCCGCGCCTCCACCGCGACCTCGTGCAGGCGGATCAGCGCGGCGTCTTCGTACGCTTCGTACGTGAGCCCGGTGACGCCGTCGCGCCCCTCGGCGTGGTCCCGCACGCACCCGAGGAACGCCGTGACCGCACCACTCCGCGGAGTTGTCGCCCAGCTCGTCGCCGCTTCGACCGGCAGCGGTTGCGGCGTGAGCGCCACCCACTCCGCACCTTCGGGCCCCGTGCGCACGTCGCCATGCTAGTTACCCCGCGGTCAACATTTGTAGGGCCGTCGGTACACTCACCCCGCATGCCCGCAGAGGACGACGACGAGGCCGCAAGCGGGCCGCCGCCCGATCCGCTCGACCGGATCTGGCTCCATCCCACCGAATTGTCCCGCTTCGAGGCCGAGGCACTGACCTCGGGATCGGACCGGCCCCGCCCGAACTCGTGGACGGTGGCGGTCGTGAGCGCGGTGGCCGGCGCGGTGGCGACGATGGCGGTGCTCTTCGCGACCGGCGCGATCGAGGGCGACGACGAGGGCGACCTCCCGTCGATGGGAATCAATCCCGCCGCGAGCTTTGCCGCCGCCGCGGCCGGGAGCGGTGTCGTTGCCGTGCAGATCGCGGCAGCCGACCGCGAGGCTCGGGCGTCGGGAGTGAGTCTCGGTGGCGGCGACGTGGTGACCAGCGCCCACGCCGTACGGAACGCCGACACCGTGAACGTAACCGGGCCCGACGGCTTGGAGCGCACCGCGACCGTGGTCGGCAGCGACCGAGAGACCGGCCTTGCGCTTCTCCTCGTCGACGCGCCCGAATGGCCGGCCGTCACCATGGACGAAGAGATCGGCGTGGGCGAGACGGTCGTCGCACTCGCCGCGGGCGAGACCGACCCCTGGGTGAGCGAGGGCGTCGTGTCGGCGGTTGATCAGGCGATCACCGTTCGAGACA
>JBOGFL010000552.1:0-4298 GCA_050743285.1 Acidimicrobiia bacterium | reverse complement strand
TCCATGAGGTGTGGGCCTACGTCGGCATCGTGGCCAGCGCGCTGGCGGGGCTCGTGGGGCTGGCGGCGTACCGGGCGCGCGACCTGCGCGGGCGCGTCGTGTGGGGGATCACGATCGCGGCCGAGGTCGCGATGCTCGTGCAGGTGCTGACCGGCGTGATCCTGATCTCGAACGACAGTTACACGGTGGCTCGCTTCCACGTGTTCTACGGCGTGCTGGTGTTCATCACGATCGCGATCGCGTACGGCTACCGGAAGTCGATGGGCAGCCGGACGTTGCTGTACTACGGCTTGATCAGTCTCTTCGTGATGGGACTCGGCATCCGGGCCATCGTGGAGGTGAGCGTGTGAGCGCGCGGCGATTCCCGGCGTCGCTGAACGGTACCGACGACCCACGTGCGACGCGAGGCGCGCACGTGAGCGCGGCGAGCTAGAGGTTCACGACCGGGCAGGTATACGTGCGCGTGATGCCGGGGACGTTGTGGATCTCCGACACGACGAGTTTCCCGAGGTCGTCGAGGCTGCCGGCTTCGGTCTTCACGATGACGTCGTACGGGCCGGTCACGTCGTCGGCGGAGAGAACCCCGTTCACCTTGCGAACCGTCTCAGCCACCGCGACCGCTTTGCCGACCTCGGTTTGGATGAGCACATAGGCCGTGACTGCCATGCGGCACCCCCTGTTCGCCGCGCATCGTAGCGGGACGCTCTCAGGTCGGGCGCTGCCAGATCGGCATGCCGTCGAAGACGCCGACCCGGCTGTAGCCCTCGTCCTCCAGGAAGCCCTCGAGTGGCGACCCTGCGATCGGGTAGCGCTCGAACTCGCCCACGTTGGTGGGTGACGAGTCGACGACCAACGCAGGCGGATCGGCCCGAAGGTCGGCAACGAAATCCTCCCACCGGTCGTCGTCGCCGGCCTCGCCACCGGCCGCGTCCCCCCGCCAGAACCCGGTGAGGAACCCGTGATGAACGAACCCGCCCGCCAGCCGGCGGTCCGAGCGCCAGTACACCTCGGGGAAGGCACCCCACACCAGGATCGAATCGTCGGGATCGGTATTGGCGCGCACGTACGCGACCGCGTCGGCGACGGGCTCTCGCTGGTCGCTCACCGGGAGCAGCGCCACGACGACCGCCACCGCGGCGATTCCGGCCGCGCCGCCGATGGCGGTGCGCGCGATCCGGACGCTCACCCGGTCGGCGCCCGCACCGGCGAGCACGCCCAGCGGCGCCAGTACCTGCTGGTAGTAGTGGCCGAGGAACCGGAAACCGGCGGCGGCGGCGATCAACGCGACGACCAGCCACAGGAGGATCGCGATTTCGTCGCGCCACCTGCCGAGAACTCCTCGGACGGCGAGGCCTACCGCGGCGATTTGACTCGCGACGAAGAATACGGTCATGAGCGGCCCGAGCACGAAGATGCCGCGCACGATCTCGCCGCCGCCGAGATAGTCGTTGGTGCCGAGCCACGCCCATCGAACCTGACCGGTGCCGAAAGCCGCCAGCAGCACGATGGACACGAGCGCGCCGCCGCCGGCGACGGCCGCGAGTCGGGGGATCGGGCGCGGCGCGCGCACCGCGAAGTAACCGACCGGCACGATGGTTACCATGTACGGCTGCTTGCACGCGGCGGCGAGCGCTACCAATGCGCCCGCGCCAACCAGGGCGCCCAAGCCCGCGAGCTTGCTGCGCGTCCTCTCGTCGACGGCGCGGGGGAGCGCGAGCAGGACCGCGCCTGCGGCCGGCAACGCGCCCCAGAGCTCAAAGTTCGCGGCTTGGCCGTCGCCGGGGAGGAACGCGACGGTCCCGAGTACCACAAGGACGCCGGCGACGACGGACGCCCGGCGCGACCCATTCCGGCGCACCACGATCGCGGCCACGACGAGTCCGGTCGCCGCTACCCAAACCGCGAGCACGAGTCGCACCGACCAGAGCTCTTTGGTGCCGAACGCCTCGAAGATCGCGGCATTTATCACGGGCACGACCGGTGGCTTGCGGTCGATCACGTCCTCGTAAAGGTGCTCGCCGCGCGCGAGGGCTTGTGCCTCGACCGCGACATGTGCCTCGTCGCGGTCGAAGAGGATGCCGGTGAGGCCGGGCGCGCGCACCAGGATCGCCGCGGCCAGTAACGCACCGGCCAGGATTGCCCAAAACTGCCAGTGGTTTGCGCGCGAAGCCTTGGTTGCGGGCGACGCGGCGGCCTCTACCACTCCCCACTTACGCGTCGCGAAGACGCGCCTCCAGCTCGTCCAGTTCCTGAGCTAGGACGGGCGGCAGCCGTTCCCCGAAGTCGTCGAAGTGATCCCGGATCAGTGGCAGCTCGGCTCGCCACTCGTCGGCATCGACGCGAAGCGCGGCTTCGAGATCGGCGGGGTCGAGGTCGAGCCCGCGGCGGTCGAGGTCGCCGACCGCCGGGACATAGCCGATTGGCGTCTCTTCGGCGCCCGCCTCGCCCGCGACCCGGCGGAAGATCCACTCGAGCACGCGCGCGTTCTCGCCGAACCCGGGCCAGAGGAACCTTCCGTCGGCGCCTTTCCGGAACCAGTTGACGCCGTAGATGCGCGGCAGCTGCTCGTCGTCGGTGCGATCGGTCATCGAGAACCAGTGCGCAAAGTAGTCGCCCATGTGGTAGCCGCAGAACGGCAACATCGCGAATGGGTCACGCCGGAGCTCGCCGAGGCCACCGACCGCGGCCGCGGTCTTCTCAGAGCCCATGGTCGCTCCGACGAACACCCCGTGCCGCCAGTCCCGGGACTCGAACACGAGCGGCACTGTTGACGCGCGCCGGCCGCCGAAGAGGAACGCCGAGATGGGAACCCCCTTCGGGTCCTCCCATTCGGGGGCGATCGCCGGGCACTGGCCGGCGTGGACGCAGAACCTCGAGTTGGGGTGGGCCGCCGGGTGGTCGGCGTCAGGCGTCCACTCATCGCGACGCCAGTCGATGAGGTGCGCCGGCGGTTCGCCCATGCCTTCCCACCAGACATCACCATCGTCGGTGAACGCGGTGTTGGTGAACACCGTGTCGTGCGTGAGCGTCCGCATGGCGTTGGGGTTCGTTTCCATGTTGGTCCCGGGCGCGACACCGAAGAACCCGAACTCGGGGTTGATGGCGTAGAGCCGTCCGTCGGCGCCGAACTTCATCCAGGCGATGTCGTCGCCGATGGTCTCGACCTTCCAGCCTGGAATCGTGGGCACGAGCATGGCGAGGTTCGTCTTTCCGCACGCGGAGGGGAACGCCGCCGCCACGTACTGAACTCGCCCTTCGGGGGCGGTCAGCTTGAGGATCAGCATGTGCTCGGCGAGCCAGCCCTCGTCGCGGGCGATCACGGATGCGATCCGGAGGGCAAAGCACTTCTTGCCCAGCAACGCGTTTCCGCCGTACCCCGATCCGAACGACCAGATCTCGCGCGTCTCGGGGAAGTGGACGATGTACTTCGTCTCGTTGCACGGCCACGGCACACCGTCCTCGCCGGGCTCGAGCGGCATCCCCACGGAGTGCAGACAGGGGACGAACTCGCCGTCGTCGCCGAGCACGTCGAGGGCGGCCTTTCCCATGCGCGTCATCGTGCGCATGCTCACCACCACGTAAGGCGAGTCGGTGATCTCGACTCCGATGTAAGACAGCGGCGACCCGAGCGGGCCCATGCTGAACGGCACGACGTACATGGTGCGACCGCGCATCGAGCCATTGAACAGGTCGCGCAGCCGGGTCCGCATCTTGGCCGGGTCTTCCCAGTTGTTGTTCGGGCCGGCGTCCCACTCGTTCTCGGGGCAGACGAAGGTGCGGTCCTCGACCCGGGCGACGTCGTCCGGGTCCGAAGTGGCCCAATACGAGCCAGGCCTGGTGGTGAGCGGCGTGAAGGTGCCGGCATCGACGAGCTGCTTGCACAGGAGCGCGTACTCGTCATCCGACCCGTCGCACCACTGCACGGCCTCCGGCCGACAGAGTTCGGCGACCTCTTCCACCCAGCGCAGGAGCTGCTGGTGGTTGATCGGCGGCGCGTTCAGCACGAGCGACACTGAAGAATCCCTCCCCGAAGGGGTGCCCATACTACCGGGACACCCAACCAGGAGCCGAAGCCGGCCCCGCGCTAGCGTGCGCCGGTGAGCTGGCTCGGATGGATCGTCGTCGGTCTCGTCGCCGGCGGCCTCGCCAAGGTCGTGACCGGCGTCCGCGGCGCCGGGTGCCTCGGGACGATGTTGATCGGGATCGTGGGCGGGATCCTGGGCGGGTTGCTCTTCTCGGCGCTCGGGAGCGACGGCATCGACGACTTCAGCATCTATTCGCTCTTCGTTGCCTTCGTG
>JBOGFL010000551.1:0-4224 GCA_050743285.1 Acidimicrobiia bacterium | reverse complement strand
GCGACGTTCTGCGGCGAACCGGCGGAGATGGCGCTCCATCTCGGCTTCCCGGTCTGCGACGAGCACCAGTCGGACGATTGGGAGATCTTCATGCAGGGCGGGGTCCTGTACGCGCGGTCTCGCCGGTAGGCCTCACGATCACTGCGAAGCGATCGCCTGGAGGGCGTCGAGCCTGGCCGCCCGCCGAGCCGGACGGATGGCGGCAAGCATTCCGGCCGCGGCACCGACGATCAGCACGACAAGTAGCTGAACCGGCGGGGCGGCGAAGGTCCCGATCTCACCGAACGGGCCGCCGGTTGCCGACGCTGCCGTCTGCACGAGCGCCCAACCGAGGAACACTCCGAGCGCGAGGCCACCGAGCGTGCCGAACAGGGCGACGATCACCGATTCCCAGCGGATCATCGCCCGTAGCTGGCGCCGGGTCTGGCCCACCGCCCGTAGGAGTCCGAGCTCGCGGCGGCGCTCGTAGATCGACAGCGACAGCGTGTTCGAGATGCCGAGCAGCGCGATGACGACGGCCAGCGCCAGCATCACGTACACGAGGCCGAGGAGCGTGTCGACATTGCCGGCAATCGAGTCGACGTACTGGTCCCGGTCCTGCACGTCGGGCGCGCCGTAGGGTTCGACCGCGGCCTCGACGGCATCTTTGCCGTCGTTGAGCGGCACGCCCGACGCGAGCCCGATCAGCACCGCGGAGTCGAGGCTCTGGCTGAGGTGCTCGGTGGCACCGGTTCGCGGGAGCACGTAGTCGCCGGTGATGGTGCTGTCGCCATAGACGGCGCCGATCGTGTAGTCACTCGTCGTGCCGTCGGCGAACGTGACCGGCACCGAAGTGCCGACCCGCCAGGCTTCGTCGTCGGCGACCTCGTCCGACACGGCGAGCTCCCGCGAATCAAGATCAGCAAGCGCCCCGTCCGTCACGCGGAGGTCGGCGACGTCGTCGAGGAGGGCGGTGTCGGTGATCGTCACGTCCTTGGTGGCGTCGTCGACGAGGACCCTGGTCTCACCGAGCGCAACCACTGTGGAGACCTCGGGGAGCTCGGTCACATTGCGGGTGAGTTGCGGACTCAGCCCGCTCCCGCCGAACTGGCCGGTCGTGACCACGAGATCACCGGTGAACGAGCGCGACAGGCTGTCGTCGATCGACGCCTTCAGCGACGCCGCGAACACAGTGAAGAGCGTGACCACGCCGACGCCGATCATCAGGGCCGACGCCGCGCCCGAGGTGCGGCGCGGGTTGCGCATGGCGTTCTGGCGGGCCAGCGAGCCCACGACGCCCCGCAGGGCCGCGAGCGGCGCGCCCAGGACGGCGGCCGCCGAACGGGACACGACCGGTCCGAAGACGACCGCTCCGACGATGAGCAGGAGCGAGCCCAGGCCCGCGAGGGGGAGAGGGTCGTCCCGGTCGCCCACGACTGCCGCCAGCACCACCGCGATACCGCCCGCCGCCAATGCGAGCCCGGTCACCGCCCGCAGCACCGACGTTCCGGTGCGGTCGACTTCGACCTCGCGTAGCGCGGCGAGTGGCGCGGCGCGCGAGGCCTTGTACGCCGGCACCGCCGATGCGATCAGCGTCACCGCGATCCCGACGCCGAGGCCGGTGACGGCGGTCGACGCGTCGAAGACGAGCCCGCCCGCCGGAACCCCGAAGCCGAAGGCGGCGAGGAGCGCCTTGAGGAGCGTGGCGATGCCCAGACCGCCGAACAGCCCCGCGAGGGAGGCGACGGCGCCGATGACGAGCGCTTCGAGCACCACCGAGGTGAGTACCTGGCCCTGACCGGCGCCGATGGCGCGGAGGAGGGCGGCCTCCCGGCCGCGCTGCGCAACGAGGATCGAGAACGTGTTCTGGATGCTGAAGGTGCCGACGAGAATCGCGACCCCGCCGAACACGGCAAGGAACGTCGTGAACATGTCCAGGAAGTCGTTGTTGATCTGCTCGACGTTCTCGGCGGTGAGCTCGGTTCCGGTGATCGCCTCGAAGTCGTCGGGAAGTACGGGTTGAACCCGCTCCACCAGCTCGTCCTGCGACACTCCGTCGTCGGCCTGCACCGAGATGCTCGTGACCATCCCCGGCCGGCCGGTGACGTGTTCCTGTGCTGCTTCGAGTGTGAACGCGGTGAAGGTCGTGGGTCCGAGGCCGTCCTCGTCACCGAAGGTGGAGATTCCCACGATCTCGACTTCGACCGGCACCGACGTCTGCACGGTTGTGGTGTCGCCGATCGCGAGGCCGCCGTCGTCGGCCGCGCCCCGGTTGATGACGACCTCGTTTCCGGCCTCGGGCGCGCGGCCCTCGGCGAGCCGGTAGGGGTTGAGGTCAGGATCCTCGATCCAGTTGCCTGCGATCGTCGGCGGTCCGTTGCCACCGATGCGATCGCCGTCCTCGCCGATGAGCTGGCCGATTCCTTGCACGAACGGTGCGGCGGCGGCCACGCCATCGACGGCCGCGATCTCCCCGACGAGCGTCTCGTCGATCAGGCCACGTTGCGCGCCCGATTCACCGGCGTCGGTGTTGATCTCGGTGGCCCGGCGTACCACGACGTCGGTGTTGGCGTTGGCCTCGCTGAAGAGCGTGTCGAAGTTGGCGCGCATCGTGTCGCCCAGTGCGAGCGTGCCGGAAAGGAACGCCACGCCGAGGAACACGGCGAAGAACATGCCGAGCACGCGCCGCTTGTGGGCCCAGAGTTCTTTGATCGCAAGACTGGTCATTTCAGGCTCCCAACTGCTTCACGCGGTCGATGACTGACTCCGGTGTCGGGTCCGAGATCTCGCCGACGACACGGCCATCCGCGAGGAGGACGACCCGGTCGGAGTAGCTGGCGGCGACCGGGTCGTGGGTGACCATGACGATCGTCTGTCCGAACTGGGCGATCGCGTCGCGCATGAACTCCAGGATCTCGGCGCCGGAGCGCGAGTCGAGGTTGCCGGTCGGCTCATCGGCGAACACGATCTCGGGCCGGCTGGCCAACGCCCGCGCCACCGCGACCCGCTGCTGCTGGCCCCCGGACAGCTCGCTGGGGCGGTGCGTGAGCCGGTCCGCGAGGCCGACGCTCTCGATCACGGCGTCGACCCACGCCCGATCGGGCTTGCGGCGCGCCAGCGCCATCGGCAGCCCGATGTTCTCGGCCGCATCGAGCGTCGGAACGAGGTTGTAGGACTGAAACACGAAACCGATGCGGTCACGCCGGACGACGGTGAGCTCGCGCTCCGACAAGCCGGTCAGCTCGACGCCACCCAGGAACACCTCACCCGCGGTCACGCGGTCGAGGCCGGCCATGCAGTGGAGCAGGGTCGACTTGCCGGAGCCGGACGGCCCCATGATGGCGGTGAAATGCCCTCGACTGAACTCGGCGTCGACCTCGTCGAGGGCGCGCACTGCGGTCGCGCCCGCTCCGTACACCTTGGTGACCGCGACGGTGCGGGCGGCCACGTCGGTCTGGGACAGAGTCTGAGTCGCCACGGGTCGTACCTCCTGTCGGGAGTTGTCGTGTCCATCGTCGCGAGGAGGCGGCGGCGCGTCGTCGGTCGTGTGGAGGCTTGTGGGATACGCCGACCGGCGCAGATGCGCGGGGTGCCGCTACCGCACCACGACTACGGGGGACTCACTGCGACCAGCCCGGCTTGACCAGGCCGGTCTCGTAGGCGATCACGACGAGCTGCGCCCGGTCCCGGGCGTTCAGCTTCACCATGGCCCGGCTCACGTGCGTCTTGGCGGTGGCCGGGCTCAGCACCAGCCGTTCGGCGATCTCGTCGTTCGAGAGCCCCTCGGCGGCGAGGCCCATCACCTCGCGCTCCCGCTCGGTCAGGTCCGCGAGTTCGGGCGCCGCGGGCGTGTTCTTGGCCCGGGTGGCGAACTCGGCGATGAGACGCCGCGTCACACTCGGTGACAACAGCGCGTCGCCGCCGGCCACGGCGCGAATCGCCCGCAACAACTCCACCGGCTCGGTGTCCTTGACGAGGAAGCCACTGGCCCCGACGCGGATTGCCTCGAAGACGTACTCGTCGAGCTCGAAGGTGGTGAGAATGATGATGCGCACATCAGCCAGGCGCTCGTCGGCGGCGATGCGTCGGGTCGCCTCGAGGCCGTCGACGCCCGGCATACGAATGTCCATGAGCACCACGTCGGGTGTGTGACGGCGGGCGAGCTGGTACGCCTCGTCACCGTCGCTCGCTTCGCTGACAACTTCGATGTCGTCTTGACCGTCGAGCAGCGCGCGGAAGCCGGCC